>JBBRIO010000335.1:0-6224 GCA_038220855.1 Bryobacterales bacterium
TCGTAATCGGCGAATGGAAAGCCAGCCCATTCCAACAACGAATCCCCATTCCCGTCGGGATGTGGAAACCCTTCAGACCCGACGACGGTGTCCCGCTCAATCTCGCAGGCCCTGGAACGCTACAACTCGGCCCCCACCGCCTAGCGGTCCTCATCTGCTACGAGCAACTCCTAGTCTGGCCTATCCTCCACTCCGCATTCGAGCGCCCAACCCTGATCGTGGGCGTCTCCAACGCCGCCTGGACCAGCCACACCAACATCCCCGCCGCACAGGAAGCCTGCCTCAAAGCATGGTCCCGCCTCTTCGGCATACCCTTTGTCTCCGCAGTAAACACCCTCAATTAGTTCGCATTTTAAGGAGGTAAACCAAAATGCAAACGCAATCACCCGAAGCTCCACAAGAACTGATAACTCCGCGCCTTTTCAGCGTGAGCGATGCAGCCCGATACCTCGGTCGAACCGAAAAGTCGATAAGGCACCTCGTGCAGAGACGAAAGCTGACAGCGATCCGAGGCGACGGTCGAGTGATGTTCGATCGCTCCGATCTGGATGCCTGGATCAAGCAGAACAGAACTTAAGGAGTCCGGCGGATGGAAAAGCGAGAATACGGCACGGGCTGCCTCTACAAGCGAGGCCGAACGTGGTGGATGAAATACTACGCCGACCGCTACCCCCGGCTGGAAAGCACCAAGACAGGCAACCGTAAGCGCGCCGAAGAAGTCCTGCGTCAAAAACTTGCGGAGGTCGAACTTAACCAACTGCCAGACCCAGGCGCGAAGCGACTGAAAATCTCCGATCTCCTCAACGGCCTGCTCTCCGACTATGAGTTGCGCGGCCGCGCAAGCAAACGCCAACTGGAATCGCGAATGAAGGTACACCTCATGCCACTTCTTGGTCCAATCAAGGCGCTGGACTTCAGTCGAAGACACATTGACGCCTACGTGCGCCAACGCCGCCAGCAGAAGGCCGCCGATGCGGCAATTAATCGTGAACTGGAACACGTACGCGCCGCCTTCAAGCTCGCTGTCGACAATGAGGAACTTCCTCGCGCTCCCAAGATTCGAATGCTAGACGAAGACAACGTGCGAACCGGCTTCCTCGAACACCATCAATACATCGCATTGAAGCAAGCTCTCCCCGTCTATCTGTTTCCCTTACTCGTGACCGGCTACCACGTAGGTTGCCGGTTGGGTGAACTCTTGCATCTCAAATGGGAGCAAGTGGACCTTGAGGCGTCTCAAATTTGGCTCGAACAGCGGCAGACAAAATCCAAAACTGCGAGAGTTCTCCCCATCTATGGCGAGATGAAGGATGCCTTGATCGCCGCGCTGCAACTTCGCAACAAAGCCTACCCGGAGTGCAAATTGGTCTTCCATCGCGAAGGCTCCAAGATCGTAGACTTCCGAAAGGCTTGGGCATCCGCAAGCAAGAAGGCCGAGGTCACGGGGCTCCACTTCCACGACCTGCGCCGCAGCGCAGTGCGGAACATGGACCGCGCCGGCATTCCCAGGGCAACAATCCGTCGAATCATCGGTCATGAGACCGATGCGATGTTTGATCGCTATCGCATCGTCGATCAGCGAGATGTGGATGAAGCGGGAGCCAAAGCAGAGCTGTACTTGAACGAGCAACCAAAGCTAAAAAAGGGGGCGAAAGATGGCTCAAAGTGACGTAAAAGTGCAGCCGCAGGCCGTAACCAAAAATGTAACCAATTGGCGCGGGAAAAGCTCATTTTTCTCTGAGTGTAACCAATCCTGTAACCAAACTGAGGGCACTCCAGGGCAACGTAGGGCAATAGGATCAACAATTTCGGGGCATAGAGGGCAATGCAGGGCAATCCAGGGCAACCAGACGTTTGGGCTCATAACCCAAAGGTCGCATGTTCAAATCATGCCCCCGCAACCAACTCTCAGTTGGCCTGCTCCATTCTATTGATCTGCATAACCGATATACGGGTCGAATTATGTTCGGGTGGACAGCCAGAACACGGCGAGCACCGTGATTCCATGGACATTTGCTCGGTGTACTTTCTAGCGTAGGAAGTCGAAAAGCGTTCGCCGATCCTCTTGCCCCTTTGCCTGAAGGGCAGCCTGCCTCGCGGTCTGACCGGTCTGCAGTTGCAGAATTGCGTCGGCTAAGTCGGCATCTTCGGTATTTGAGATGGCGGTCTTTAAATCGAGCGTCTTCTTTTCGGCGATTGAAATGGCGGAGGCTAGATCGTTTTGCGAGTGCCCGTATCGAGTTAACTCCGTATTGACGTGCTGTAGGGTCCAGCCAAGCAATTGGTTCGCGTTGGCCAAGGCAGTTTCGTCGTTGGCCAGGAGGGCAGTGCGCAGCGAGTTAATTGCTCCGAACAGGTTTTGAGAGCCGGTTGGCGAGTTGAATATCTCTCGGCCGCTCCGCGCCACTGGGATCAGGACGCCGTTTGCATCAGGGACGCTGCGGGTCGCTGCCGTTCCGGCATAAGGGACGACTCCGTCGGGCTGGCTGAAGTCGAGCGTGAAAGGCTGGATTTGATCATTGTTCCCCGCGAACAAAAATCGACCATCGAAATTTGCGTTCGCCGCGCCGACGATTTGGCGGAAAACGCCCTCCAGTTCGGCGGCGATCGACGCCCGAGTGGCGGCGGTCTGCGTGCCGGTCTGTCCTTGCGCCCCCAAAACCCGCGCCCGTTCAGCCAGCTTGATGACGCTCTGCAGAGCATTCTCGGCCGAATCGACTTCTCCTTTCACTCGATTTAGGTTCGCTTTGGCCTGTTCAGCAACAGAGAGTTCAGCTCGGCTCTGCAATAGGAACCCGACTTCGTCCGGAGCGTCTGAGGCAGAAGTGATCCGCAGTCCGCTCGAGACTTGAGCGTTTGCCCTATCGATTCGACCCTGAATCCGGTCCATGTTTGCTAAGAACTGCTCGTTCCGACTGCTTAGATTACTGATCATTGGAGAGCTGCCACCCTATCGAAGAATGTTAAGTAATGTGTCGGACATTTCATTCAGAATCCCCAGGACTTGGCCGACCGCCTGGAATCCGCGCTGATACTCGAGGAGTTTCGCCGCCTCCTGGTCGATGGAGACACCCGTCGCTTCCTGGCGTAGGTTTCGGGCTTGCAGAAGCAGTTGCCCATCGGAGGTGCTCCGTCCCCGAATCGTATCGAGCTTGGTCCCGAGACCTGACGCTAGCGAGCCATAGTACTGAGAGAGCGTGAGTCCACCGATCGCCGGTGTGCTCGACAGCCGAGCCAAGCGATTCGCATTGGCGTTTCCCCCCGGCTCGGTGGAGCCCGCGGCAGCGAGCTGCGCGGGGGTGATCCCCGTCACCGTGAGAGTGGCAGCCGCACCGGAGACGGCGTTGTACCCGAATAGATTCTGCGTGGGAGACGCGCCGTTGGAGTCCAGGCCACCGGCCAAGATACCGTTGACTTGGTCGGCAAAGCCGATGGCCAAAGTATCCAACTGATTGGCATAGTTCGGCAGGGTGACATTGCGGGTCTCGAGCAGCGCACCCAACTTCCCGGTCGTGATCTTCGCCGTTACGTCGACACCCTGCCCGTCGAGAATCTTGAACTGGCTGTTGTCGTAGTTTGCGGTGATCGGGTAAGCCCGGTCGCCAACGACTAAAGGCGTTTGCCCGGCGAGAAGGACGACTACGGAGCCGTCTTCCTGACTGAGCGAGTTGTGGTCGGTTAACTGCGAGAGCTTTTCGAGAGTACTATGAAGCCGAGCATCCAACCCAGCATCGCTAACGTTCCGGAAATTGCTACGTCGCTCGGCGTTAATCGCAGAGAGCTCGCCCGCCAATTTGTTTATTTCCTTGACGGTATTTGTGAGTTCAGTACCCGCACGAGCCGTGAGGGCACCGAATTCGTTGGCAGCTTGGTTGAAACTATTGGCGACTGCCTGGGAGCGGTCGAGTACGGTTTGTCTCGCCTGGGTCGAGTTCGGCGAGATTGCCAACTGGGCGGCGCCACCATAAAATTTGTCGAGCGCACCAGGAATTCCACTGTTGGCCGTGACCGGCACGGCGGACTCGATTGCTTTGAGGCTGACGAGCGACTGCTCGGAATAGCCAGCGGCAGTCTGCCGCTGCCAGACGGCCGTTTCGAAGAAGTGATTTCGGCTCGATTGCAGAGGTGCCGAACTGATCCCTCCCGACGTTGACTCCGAATCGGGGTTAAACCGGTTAGCTAGAGTCGCCTGATCGAGACGAGCGTAGTTTGGGGTTGAAGCGTTTAAAATGTTATTCTGTGCGACGGTCACTTGACGCTGGATAACTCGCATCGCCTCGGCCGTTGAGAACATCGCGGTGGAGATGCTGCCCACTCTAGCCGTCCAACCTTACGTTATGGATGTCGAGTTCAGACGGCTTCTCTTGGCCGCTGCTTCCGTAGGAATCACCCGACGGAACAAGGGCCTCCGACCAGCCCTTGCAGTAGGCCAATCCTTGACGGGTGAGCACATTCGCTAACCGCAACTGTTCCTGAAACGACAGCAACGCCCTTTCAGTGGCCCGCTGTTGCCCGGGTTCCATTTTCTTGCCACCGTGTAGTTCTTCCGCTAAGCTGCTCAACGCTCCGAGTGCCGTCTCCAGATGGAGTAGGGCCGAAGCGGTTTCAATATGGGACAAATCCTGAAGGGCCGGTTCCAAATCGGGAACTGGTTTCGGAGTGGAACGATTTTGCTGCTCCATAGTTTCCTCCTCTCGTCTGCTTAGCCGCCGCTGGAATCACCGGTGCTGTTGGCACCTAGAGTCTCATCGACCAGCGAGCGAGCGATTTGATTCGCGTCTACCTTATAGGTCCCCGACTCAAATTGGCTTGACAGTTTCTTCAGGTAGGCCGTACGGTCGGGTGATTCGGTGATGGCGTCTTGCAGAATGTTCGCCAGGCTCGAAAGGCTCACCTCATCTGACCCGGAAGTTGTTGAATTACTTGATTTTTTAGCCGCGCTCGTTGCTTGCGTGCCTTCCGCTTCCTGCGCCCGTTGCGTGTTCTGATTTTGATAGGTCGCGGCGGCCTGCGAGCTGGTGTAGAGATCGTTAATTTTCATTGTTCACCTCGAAGCAGAAAACTAGTTCGACTTAAGACCCTTATCGGAAGGATCTCGCGAAAACTTAGAGTTTTTTTCAGTAGAACTAAAGCTTGGTAGCATCCGTATGATGCATAGTAGGTTTTCATGACGCGATCTCTCTTCCTCTTCCTTTTCGGGACATCCGCCATTTGGGCGGCGACTATTCCCAAGCACGTGACGTTCCATAAGGACGTGGTACCGATATTGCAGCGCAATTGCCAGGGTTGCCATCGAGCGGGCGAGGCGGCCCCGATGTCGTTGTTGTCTTACAAAAGTACCCGTCCTTTCGCGAAAGCGATAAAGGAAGCGGTCGTTTCCCGCCGGATGCCGCCCTGGCCAGCTGATCCGCATTTCGGCAAGTTCTCGAACGACCGGTCGATGAAGCAGGCCGAGATTGATACCCTCGTCGCGTGGGCCGACAGTGGGGCGAAAGAGGGCAGCGCTAAAGACGCGCCTAAGCCAATGGCGTTTCTGGATGGCTGGAACATTGGTAAGCCCGACGTCATCTTGGAGATGGCGAAGCCGATCACGGTTCCGGCGAAAGGAACGATTGAATACACTTATTACGTGATTCCGATTGGAAACAAGGAAGATGTCTGGGTGGAGCAGGCGGAGGTCCGACCAGGTAATCGAGCAGTTCTGCATCACGTGATCGCCTTTGTGCGGCAGCCAGGGAACCGTTGTTTGAAGGATGCCAAACCGGGTGAGGCATACGTTCCGCCGGTAGTGGTAGATTCCCGGGGCCGGGAACGGAGGGAGAACGTATTTGGAGGACAGTGGCTGACGGCCTATTCGCCCGGGATGCCACCGCGGCTTCTGGAGGCGGGAAAGGCGCGACTCGTACCGGCAGGCTCGGACATTATTCTTCAAATGCACTACACGGCCAATGGCAAGGAGCAGACGGACGTAACGAAGGTCGGATTGGTTTTCGCTAGACAAGCGCCGAAAGAACGGGTTTTGACTTTGGCAGCGGAGAATTCTCGATTTGAAATACCTGCCAACGCCGGGAACTACGAAGTGAAGGGAGAGGTGACCCTTTACGAAGAGTTCAAGCTATCCTGCTTATTGCCGCATATGCACTTGCGGGGCAAAGACTTCGAATTCAAGGCGACCTATCCGACCGGGGAGAGCGAGATTCTGCTGAGGGTTCCGCGATACGACT
>JBBRIO010000336.1:0-6203 GCA_038220855.1 Bryobacterales bacterium
GAGATGGATACCAATCGCGCACGTTTGGCTGAACTCACGGCATTGTTTGCAGCTGCCGATGATGAGGATTACGAAGACGACGACGATACTGGCATCTTGCCCGGCAATCAGGTCAAGGAGCTCAAGACCAAGCTAAAGCAACTCAAGGGCGAAGCGAAGCTGGCTAAACGTGATCCGAACCTTGGCGACTTCAAGATTTACGAGAAAGAGGCAGCCGCTGCGGAAACCAGTCTTGCAAAGCACAATGCGCTCGAGGATGAGACCAAGCAACTCAAAGCCGATCTTCGTGCCACCGAGAAGAGGCAAGACGATCTGGTCACTGCGGCCCGCGAGAAGATCGATCAAGACGAAGCGCGGAACGTCATCATCGAACGACTTCACCGTCTGCTAGTGCTGACTTACAAGTCGTATCTCCGGGCCGACCAACGCGCTTGCCTCGCACGGCTGGAGAACCTGCACGCGAAGTACGCTACGACGGCGACCGACATCGAGCAACTTCGCAACGCAGCTACGGCCAAGCTCAAGGGGTTTCTGAGGGACTTGGGCTATGCATGAAAAGATGCCTACGGCTCCTCTCAGCGAGCTCGCCAACTTCACGATGGGCCAGTCACCCGACTCAACCCATGTAAATAATGATGAGCGAGGACTGCCATTTCTCCAAGGATGTGCCGACTTCGGCGCTCGTTCCCCGTCTGCCCGGGTCCACTGTTTTCCTCCGCTGCGAATCGCGAGAGCCGAGTCAACACTTATCAGTGTTCGCGCGCCAGTTGGCACGATGAACCGCGCAGACCGAGACTATTGCATCGGCAGAGGGTTGGCGGCGATCCTCGCCAAAGCAGGCATCGCGGACAACGTCTTTCTAATCAACGCGATCGAGCACAACCTCCCGTACCTTCACCGCCGCAGCCAGGGATCAACATTCTTGGCCATCAGCTCGGCGGACTTGAACTCGATGCCTGTGGGGGTGCGGGTGTGGGCGGGGGTGGGGGGGCGGATGCGGGAGGGGGCGGGCCTGGCGTGGGGGATCTATCAAATGTCTCCGGAGGAGATGGCGGCGGACGCGGCGGCGGGGTGGGCGGCGGGGTTTCAGGCGATCAAGCTGAAGGTGGGGCGGCGGTTGGAGGAGGATTTGGCGGCGGTGACGGCGGTGGCTCGGGCGGTAGATGTGCCATTGCGGTTGGACGCGAACATGGCGTGGCCGAGCACGGCGGAGGCGGCGCGGGCGATGCGGACGCTGGCGGGGGCGGCGCGCGTCGAGTGGTTCGAGCAGCCGTTGGGGAAGAGAAATTTGGAGGGGTTGCGGGCGTTGCGGCGGCAGACCGGGTTGCCGGTGATGGCGGACGAGAGCTGCCAAACGTTGCGCGATGCATACGAATTGGCGCGGGCGGAGGCGGCCGACGTGTGGAACGTTTACGTGGCCGAGGCGGGTGGACTGCGGGCGGCGGCGGATATTTTTAGTTTGGGAGCGGCGGTGGGGGTGCCGTGCATTTTGGGCAGCCAGGCGGAGATGGGCATTGCGACGGCGGCCTGCGCGCACTTGGCGGTGGCGCTGCCGTGGTTGCCGTATGCGATTGAGACGTTCGGGCCGTTGCGGTATGAACGGGATATCATCACCGGGCCGGGGATGATTGCGGGTGGCTGGTTGACGCCGCCCCCGGGGCCGGGGTTGGGGGTGGAGTTGGATTGGGAGGCGGTGAAGTCTATGATGGTGGAAATATGAGCGAGCGGAAGATTATTGATTGCCACACCCACTTGATGTGGTATCCGGACCATATCAGCGAGCAGTATGCCGAGGAGGCGCTGGCGGCGAAGCTCGTGAAGCTGAAGCGGAGCGGCGGGTTGGCTTATGCGGCCAACCTGGATAAGCATGTTTATGACTCGACGCCGGAGACCCATTTGAAGGCGTCGGAGGGGATGGCGCACGTGGTGGTGTTTGGGTTGCAGGCCAAGGCTTGCGGGCTGGATATTCCGAATGAGGTGATTGCGGATTATGTCGCGCAGCACCCGGGCCGGATGGAGGGCTGGGCGTCGGTGGACCCCACCCGGCCGGACTGCATTGAGCACTTGGACTATTGCGTGAACACGTTGAAGCTGAAGGGCCTGAAGCTGGGGCCGGTGTATCAGCACTTTGACCCGCAGGACCGGAAGCACTGGCCGTTTTTCAAGCGGGTGCAGTACCATGGCTTGCCGACCATGTGGCACCAGGGGACGACGTTTCCTTCCGCGGCGAAGTTGAAATGGGGGCTGCCTTTACAGCTCGAGGACCTGGCGATGGACTTCCCGGATATGAAGATGATCATTGCGCACATGGGGCATCCGTGGGAGACGGATTTGATCGTGCTGATTCGCAAGTGCCCCAATATGTATACGGACATTAGCGCGGTGCACTATCGACCGTGGCGCTATTGGCAGGCGATGGTGACGGCGATGGAGTACGGGGTGGAGCACAAGATTCTGCCGGGGTCGGACTTCCCTTCGGGTACGATGGCGAACATTGTGGCGGGGTTGCGGAACGTGAACCAGGTGGTGGAGGGGACGAAGCTGCCTACGATTCCGGAGGAGGTGCAGGATATGATCCTGCACGAGAACTGGAAGGCGTTTTTCCCGGATTGGGCATGAGGAAGTAGGGGAGGAAGGCGAAGACGAGGAGGGCCGCATAGAAGGCTAGGCGGGGGAGCAGCGGTTGGGGGAGCGCTATTTCGGCCAGGGTCAAGTGCCGGAGAAACACGCCGACGGCTACTTCGGCGACCAGGGTGAACCCGAGGGCGAGGAGCCCGGCGGGTAAGGCGGCCTGAGGGGCCAGCCGCGGAACAAGCCAGCGAGCGGCGAACCAGATGGCGACGAGCATGAAGGGAGTTTCGAGGAGTTCGGCGGTAGGAGCGCCTACGAGGGGGACAACGAGGAGAACGCGAAAAGCGCCAAGCACGAAGCCGGTGCCGAATACGAGGAGAAAGTAGACGGCACCGGCGCGGAGGGGAGGCATCAGAAACCGATGGTGATGATGGCTTCGATCTGGTTGCGTTTGCTGACCGTGGAGAAAGAGTTGAAGCTCTCCCCCATCCAGCGGGTAAAGCGCACACTGGGCATGACCCGAATGCCGAACTGGTCGATCAACTGGCCGCCGAACCCGGCGACGAGCCCCCGGACATTCTGATTCGGAACGGTGGGCCTGCAGCAGGTCGGTTCCTCAGCACCGAGGACGGTAACGACGCTGGACTTGACGTTAGTAACCTTGCGCATCACGCCGCCGCCTTCTACGAACCAACGGCCACCGGCCTTCTCGCGATCTTTGCCGAAGAAGCGGACGGTGACCGGGATGTCTTGGAAACGGGCGCGGGTGTCTTCAAACACGTTGGCGAAGCGGCGTTCGTCAGCGGCGGTAAGCGGACTATCGACGCCGCTGAACACTTCGCCTTGGCGGTTGTAGGCGACGCGGCGGAGGAAGAAGCCGATGGTGGCCGCGAACCGATTGGTGATGAGCACCTGGCCGATGCCGCCGTAGCCAACCCGATAGCGCTGAACCGTCGTCGCGTAGTTGCCGATCGTGGGAGGCGAGGTGGAGCCGCGGGAGAGGGTGCCGTTGTTTAACGTGTCGAGCACCATGACCGATAGGCCAGCCCCGAGCGAGAAGCGGCGCACGTACTTGATGCGTTTTTCTATCGGCTGGGCGTTGGCGGAAGGGGCGGGCGCCGGGGTAGTGGCCGGGGCCTGGGCCTGGAGTCCGGTGACACCCAGACAAAACATCGCCATGAGGGTGGCGGACCATTTCGAAATATTCAACATTCGCGTACCAACAATTTTAGCGTACCCGTGATACAACCTCTAGACGATGATTGCTAGCCGTGTTCGTTACAAAGTCCTCGCGTTCGGGGTAGCCCTGGGTGCCATTACGTATATGGATCGCATCGCGATTTCGATCACCTCGAAGCAGATCACCCACGATTTGGGATTGACGGATCAGCAGATGGGCTATGTTTTTAGCGCTTTTACGCTGGCATATGGGTTGTTTGAGATCCCGACCGGTTGGTGGGGCGACAAGGTGGGAACCCGCAGTGTGCTGATGCGGATTGTGTCCTGGTGGTCGATATTCACGATGCTCACCGCCGCCGCGTGGAGCTTCGGAAGTTTACTTGTGGTGCGTTTTTTGTTTGGTATGGGGGAGGCCGGGGCGTGGCCGAATTCGGCAAAAACGTTTTCGCGATGGTTTCCGAAGGCGGAGCGGGGGCGGGCGCAAGGCATCTTTTTCATGGGTGCCCATGGAGGCGGGGCGTATTCGCCGCTGCTGATCGCGTGGATGCTGACGTTTCTTCCCTGGCGGATGGTGTTCGTCGTGTTGGGTTCGGTGGGGTTCGTTTGGGCGTTCGCATGGTATCGCTGGTTTCGCAGTGAGCCGGGTGATCACCCGCAAGTGAACGCGGCCGAACTGGCGGTGATCATGGAGGGCCGGGAGGAGTACGCGGGGCACGGCAATGTTCCGTGGGGCAACATCCTGCGGGATCGTAACGTGCTGCTGTTGTGCGTGATGTACTTTGTACAGACGTACGGCTTCTACTTCTATCTGACGTGGATGCCGACGTACCTGGAGAGGATTCGAGGGTTCAAGGCGACGGATTTGGGTTTGTTTGCCGGGGCTCCGATGGTGGCTTGCATGGTGGCCGATCTGACCGGCGGCATTGCGACCGATGCGATGACCAAGCGTTTTGGGCTGCGGCTGGGACGGACGATTGCGGGGGGTAGCGGGTTCGTTTTTGCTGGATTGTTCACGATTCTCGGGGCGGGCGCGGCGGATCCGACGACGGCCGCGCTTTACCTGGCGCTGGGCGCTGGATGGGGAGCGTTTTGCTTGGGGGCCGCCTGGGCAACGTGTTTGGATATTTCGGGCCCTCATGCGGGGGTGGTGGGAGCGGTGATGAACACGGCGGGGCAGATTGGCGGATTCTTGAGTCCGATTGTGCTCGCGTACTTGATCCGCGAGACCGGCGATTGGAACACGCCGTTGAACCTGACCGGCGCGCTGTTGTTGCTTGGGGCCGTTTGCTGGATCTTCATTAACCCGACGCGGAAGATCGCTTTACACTAGGCGGTATGCGCTTTCTCCTGGTGGCTCTGTTTTCCTTTTCGTTGCTGGCCCAGCCGGCGAAACCGGCGGTGGAGCCCCCGCCGGTACAAAAAAAGAGCTCGATTGTGATCGGCGGCAAAACGCTGAACTACACGACGACGACCGGGCGGATGCCGCTGATGAACGAGGCAGGCGAGCCAGAGGCGCACATGTTTTATGTGGCGTATACGCTGGATACGCCGACGCCAGGGAACAAGCGGCCGCTGATGGTGGCCTTCAACGGAGGGCCGGGGTCGGCAACGGTGTGGCTGCATTTGGGGGTGCTGGGACCGCGCTACATTCCGATGCAGGATGACGGGTCGTACCCTCCTCCGCCGTATCAGGTGAAGGACAACCCGCAGACGTTTCTGCCCTTCACGGACATGGTGTTTGTGGATCCGGTGGGAACGGGATACTCGCGGGCGGCCAAGCCCGAGTTGGGCAAGAAGTTCTGGGGGGTGCAGGGGGATATCGCCAGCGTGGGCGAGTTTATTCGACTGTACTTGGGACGGTATAACCGATGGTCTTCGCCGCTGTATTTGATTGGGGAAAGTTACGGCACGTTCCGGGCGGCCGGGCTGTCCGGTTGGCTGGTGGACCGGGGTATGGCGTGCAACGGCATCGTGCTGGTCTCGTCGATTTTGCAGTATCAGACGGCGCGGTTTTCGAAGGGCAACGATCTGCCGTATCCGCTCTTTCTTCCGACCTATACGGCCATCGCCTGGTACCACAAGAAGCTGCCGGCTTCGCTGCAGCAGGCGGGGTTGAAAGAGGCGACCGCGGAGGCGGAGAAGTTTGCGTTGAATGAGTACTCAGTGGCTTTGATGAAGGGCGATCGGCTGACCCCGGTGGAACGGCAAGCGACGGTCGACAAGTTGAGCCGGCTGACGGGATTGAGCAAGGAGTATCTGGAGCGGAACAATCTGCGGCCGGAGATCATGCACTTCATCAAGGAATTGCGGCAGAGCGAAGGGAAGGTGGTAGGGCGCTTGGATGGCCGGTTGACGGCGGTGGAAGGGAACAACGGGGACGAAGTGGCTGGGTTTGACCCGGCGATGACAGCGATCCGGGCGCCGTATACGGCGGCGTTTAACGACTACGCACG
>JBBRIO010000337.1:0-6186 GCA_038220855.1 Bryobacterales bacterium
GATGACGATTACGGGTCAGTTAGGCGAAGTAATGCAGGAATCGATGCGGACGGCGCAGAGTTATATCTGGTCGCACGCCGAGGAACTGGGCATTCCGCCGGATGCGTTTAAGAAGCATGGGTTGCACGTGCATGTGCCAGCGGGGGCGATTCCAAAAGACGGGCCTTCGGCGGGGATTGCGGCGGCGACGGCGATGACTTCGGCGTATACAAAACTGCCGGTGCGTTCGGATACGGCGATGACGGGCGAGATCACCTTGACCGGATTGGTGCTGCCAATTGGCGGGGTGAAAGAGAAGGTGCTGGCGGCGCGGCGGGCCGGCATGAAGCGGGTGATTCTGCCGGCGGCGAACGAGAAGGATCTGCGAGAGGTGCCGGAAGCGGTGCGGAACGAGTTGACGTTCTTGTTTGTCGAACGAGTTGAGGAAGTGTTGGCCGCGATGATCCCAGGGCTGGAAGGCAAGATCGCCGCGGCGGCCTAAAAGCCGGCTAGCAGTTGCGCGACGGTGGCGGAGAAGCCTGGGAGCAAGGGAGTTTCCAGGGCTTCTTCGCCGCGGAGGAGACGGATGCCGGTAGTGGTTTGGACGAAGATTTCGGCGTTGTCGTGATCGAACAGCCAAACTTCCTGAGCGCCGGCGGCGAGGTAGTCGAGGACCTTTCGATGGACGTCGACGGCGGATTCCGAGGGGGAGAGGACTTCGACGGCGATGTTGGGGGGGAAGGGGATGGGTATGGAGATCGGATCGAAGGCGCGGCGTTCTGCCAGAAAGACCGAAACATCGGGTCGGCGCACGGTGGTGGGGCTGAGGCGGCAGTCGAGTTCAGCAAGTACGATTCCGGTCGAATTGAGATCAAAGAAATTGGCCAGACGCCGTTCAATGTTCTGACGGATTCTAGCATGTAGGGGGTTGCCGCTGGACAGAGGAATCAGCTCTCCATCAATCAACTCGTAGTCTTCGGTTTCGGCCGTGTCCATGGCGGCGAAATCTTCGACGGTCATCAGCGTCTTCGTGCCCATAGACTTCCAAGATACCGCAGCGGGGCAGGCGAAAAAAAGTGGGAGTCTGCGGCGGGGCTATTGGAGGATATTGTTTCCAGGGCGGCCGCGCATCGTCATCAAAATGTTGCGCTTTCGTAACAGATTTGTAACAATGCCGGGATGGGAAGATTGGGGCTTATGCTTTGGCTCGGAGGGGGCGTGCTGTTTGCCCAGGACGTGGAATCTTTGCATCAGTTCAACGCGTTTTTGAAGCCGACTAACCGGTTGACGATCCAGAGCCATCTTCGGCTGCGGACGAACGAAAACGTAAGCTCGTTTTTTCAGGTGCGGGGCGGGCCGATCGCATTTTTTGCGGTTAAACCGCGAGTTAGTTTGATCGGTGGGTACTACTACATTGGACAGTCGAATCGGACGTCGGAAGAGGTTAATGGGTTCCATCGAGCGTTTGGCGGGGTTCAGGTGGGGATATTTAAGACGCCGAAGCTGACGCTGGAATCGCGGACCTTGGTGGAGCGCTTTGTTTTGACGCCATCGGGGAATTTCACACGGGGACGGCAGCGGCTGATGTTACAGAAGCAAGGTAAGGGCGTTTTGCCGTATTTTTCGGTGGAGGGTTTGGTGGCGCAACAGCGGGGGACGGTGCGGGTGACGGTGGGTATTTTGAAGCAAGTTTCGCCGAAGTTGCAACTCTTGATGGGTTATGAGATGCGTCAATATACGAACGGGCGGGTTGGGCATCTGCTCGCGAGCAACTTGCAGTTCGTGCAGCAGCGCTCCCGCTGATAGACTGTGCGCATGGTGCGCATCTTTTTGGCCTTTATTTGCTTGCTTCCGTTGCGGGCGGAGATTCGTTTTCGGGCGCAGGAGATCCAGAAGGATTTCGGCGTGGTGTACGCGGTGACGACCGCCGATATTAACGGAGACGGCAAACCAGATATCGTGGCGATTAACCCGACGCAGGTGGTTTGGTACGAGAACCCGACGTGGGACAAGCACGTAATTCTGGACGGCGTTTCGAAGAAGGACAACGTCGCTTTGGCGGTGCATGACGTGGACGGGGACGGCCAGGCGGACGTGGCGCTGGGGGCCGATTGGCAGCCGACGAATACGAAAGGCGGGGGCAGCCTGCAGTGGTTGGGAAGGAAGAACGGGGCCTGGAAATTTACACCGTTGGGCGAGGAGCCGACGCTGCACCGGATTCGGTTTGGGGATGTGGACGGAGACGGGAAGAAGGAGTTGATCGTGGTTCCGCTGCATGGCCGGGGGAACGCGCGGAAGCCGGATTGGGAGGGCGTGGGCGCGCGGGTGCTGGTGTTTACGGTGCCGGCGGATCCGTATGCGGGGAATTGGCCGATGGAGGTGGCCGATGAGTCGCTCCACATCATTCACAATTTTATTGCGACGGATTTCGATGGAGACAAGCGCGACGAGATTGTGGTGGCGGCGCGGGAAGGTTTGTTTGTAATTGAAAAAGAGAACGGGAAATGGGGGAAGCGGCAGATCGGCGAGGGGAGCCCGGGAGAGGTGAAGCTGGGCAAGTTGAACGGCTTGCAGCGGGCGTTTGCGACGGTGGAGCCGTGGCACGGGAATGGCATTGTGATTTACGAAGAGCCGATGCCGAAGCTGGACGGGCAGGGGGCTCCGCCCGTGCGCGGGGCGCGGCCGTGGGACGGGAAGATGTGGCCGCGACAATTTATTGAGGAGCGGCTCGCGCAGGCGCACGCGTTGGGTTGGGGCGATTTGGACGGGGACGGCGGGGACGAGTTGGTGGTGGGTTGGCGGGAGAAGGAGTTTGGGGTGGCGGTGTATGGGCGGACGCGGGACGGGAAGTGGGCGCGGACGGCGATGATCGACGACGGGGGGATGGCGACCGAGGACTTAGTGGTGGAGGACTTGGATGGCGACGGGCGGCCGGAGATCATCGCGGTGGGGCGGAAGACGGCGAACGTGAAGATCTACTGGAATGAATCGACGTCGCTGTGGAAACGGCATGAGATTACGAGCGGCTTCGCGAACCATACGGCGGTGGCGGCGGACTTTACCGGTGACGGGAAGGTGGATGTGATCGTGAACGATGAGCTGAATAAGCGCACCGTGATGTATAGCGCTCCGGACTGGAAGCCAACGGTACTGCAGGAAGGGATTTGGGCGATTCATTCGGCGGTGATGGATGTGGACGGGGATGGGGACCTGGATTGGGTGGGGGCGCAGTATTCGCCGGGTCTGATTTTCTGGCTGGAGCGGCCAAAGAATCCGTTGCAAGAGAAATGGACGATGCACGTGATCGACGATGTCGTGAACGGGGTGCATGGGCTGTGGCTGGGCGATGTGGATCGGGACGGGAAGCTGGATTTGATTGGCAATAGCGGGCAGCCGATGGGCGTTTACGGGAACTCGATCGCTTGGTACAAGGTGCCGAAGAAGCCGCGGGAGCGGTGGATTCGGACGATTTTCGCCGAGAGTGACGCGCCGGGATTGAGCCATTATATGGGCTTCGGCGATGTGAACGGCGATGGGCGCGGGGACATTGCGGCGGGGGCGAAAACGGGGCCGGACGGGAACTGGTTTGCGTGGTGGGAGGCGCCGGCGAATCCGTTGCAGAATCGATGGAAGAAGCATGTGATTGCGACCGGACAACCGGGGGCGACCAACATTGCGATGGTGGATGTGAACCGTGACGGGAAGATGGATTTTCTGGCGACGCGGGGGCACGGAGTAGGCGTGGTCTGGTATGAAGGGCCGACCTGGAAGGCGCACGAGATTGACTCGACGCTGGTGGGTCCGCATGACTTGGCCGTAGGGGATATTGATGGGGACGGGAGCCCCGACGCGGTGACCTGCGCGAAGGATTCGATGGTTTGCGCTTGGTTTGAAAACGATGGGAAGGGCGAGTTCATCACTCACGTGATCCATCTCGATCAGGCGGCCTATGACATTCGCCTGGTGGATATGGACGGCGACGGCGATCTCGATGTGCTCGTGGCGGGCCAGAATTCGAAAAACGTGGTTTGGTATGAGAATCGGTTGAAGCGGCGGCGATAAGGGAGCGACAAAAGGAGCGGACGAAGTCGGCGAGTAGATTGTCGGTGTTGATGTGGGTCGCCCGTCTACCGATGCCGATGGTCCCGAACTAAAGGGCTTTGAACTTGCAACGAAGCCACAGAAACAAAGAACAATGGACGCTCTCTCATGCCTGGAATATCCGATATTCGCTCAAGGTGTCGTGGTCTGCACACGCCAAGCGACACTCTTAAATTGCCATTTGGGCGGGAGCCGTAAACGAATGCTTAATCTTTGATTTTGTCGATGGAAGTTGAAATTTTACTTGACTAGGCCGAGTAATCGGTTAAGTTGGGTCATGGCAATCAACGCACATATTACTCTTCGCATGGTCATGTTGGTGATAGTGCCCTTAGCTCTGACGCAAGGGCAGGAAACCAGCACTTCGAGGACTGTGGTGTACAAAGATTTTGTCGATTCACTCCCTCCCGACATCAGAAAGGCCCGATCATCGCTTTACGAAATTACTGCTGGCCGTCTTGATATTTTGAAGAAAGATTCGAATGTAGCGAAGATGGCAAGCTCTGTAAGTCTTCTTCCAAGAGAGGAGCTTCCGTCGGGTATGAGCGATACAATTGCGGTTGGGACCGTTGAGCAAGTTCGTCCCTTCTTGACCTATTCTCGTGGCGGAATTTACCGCGATTGCACCATCGCTGTCGACGAGGTGATTTCCGAAAAGGTGCCGAGTGAGCTCACTCGTTTATCCGCCGAAGGTCGGTTGAAGCCTCGTATTTCTGTCCTCCTCCCAGGAGGCACTATCACTCTAAGCGACGGCCAGGAATTTACTCATGAGGTAACTGGCTACGGCAGGGATTTAGAGGTTGGAAAACGATATGTATTTTTTCTCTGGACTAGGAATAGAGCTCGGTCTTCATTCTTGATCAAAAGCTGGGAGCTTAGTAACGGCGGTGTTCTCGCGATGGCTCCCGACGACTTAGCCGCCGAGGCCCGAGGAGTTTCAAGTTACGCCAGAATGGACGTTACACGATTTTTGGAACGGGTTCGTCAGGAACGGGCACAAACTGAGCCCGTTCAGTAAAACGTAAAAGAGGATTTCTATGACAAAGCTGAGTATGGTAGTTTTTGCTTTTATCGCTTTTTTCCCGCGGCAAGTATCCGCCCAGTGCATCGTTAATTTGACGCAGCCGCCGCCCTGGTTGGCGGGCTCAACGCCCGTCGCTTATCCGAAGTACTCTAACGTTCGATACTCTTACCCCGTCTATATCTGTCTATCGTCGGGCTGTTACGAGAGTGGGTACTCGTCGGGCGGCACGACTCCGATCTGGACTGCTTTGAATAACTGGCAGAGCTCCAACGGTACGACTGCAAACAACTCTTTGATTACATTTTCTTATTGGTGGGAGCCTCTCCCTCCAGACAACACCTCAAGCGCCGCAAACTCCAGGGGGTATTACATACCATACGTGGAGATCTTTAAGGCTCGGGCAGCAGACATGGGCGGACTTGCGGGTTCCGCGACGGGAGCCTTCGGTGTTTATGCTATCGGGTCACCGCCTTGGATAACCGCTTTAATGTCTGGAACTATATTAATCGCCGACACTGCGGCTGGGCCTACACTGACAGCTGTAGCAGCACATGAAGTTGGCCACCTCTTTGCTCTCGGTGATTGCTATACATGTATCGATACTGTGATGCGGTCAATTACTTCAACGAGCTTGCACGGACCATCAACTTGCGACAATCAGCAAGTACGACAAACTGCTTTTCCCTAGGCACGCAACGGAGCTAACGATACGGTGAATGAATAATCCTCGGTGGCCTAGAAATTAGTGAATGCCGACGCTACACCCCTATCGTTTCTCTGAAAAGTTTCATAAGAGAACCAATTGTACTAACAAGAAAGTAGCACAGTACAAAATTAGAATTTGGCTTAAGTTTTTGGAGCTGCAAGAGCGTTTCTATCCAGTAGCTAATGACTTTACAAATGGCCGTCATTCCACAGCACGTCTGGGCATTTAGGCCAACCTGATAAGCGCGCTGGACAAGCGTTGTAGCGCGGGCCCTACCTGGACGCCCCCAATTCTTCATCAAAGGCTAGGGTACTTTTTAAGAATCGTATAACAATTTGTCGACATCGGCACGTGGGAACGCCCTAAAGTTGGCCTG
>JBBRIO010000338.1:0-6174 GCA_038220855.1 Bryobacterales bacterium
CAGGATGCCCTGTGATTACCTCGTCACCGGTAAGGTAACACCGATCAACCCGACAAACCTCCAATGCACAAAACGACCGAAATCCTTAAGAACATATCTCTCATGAGCGTCTTCAAAATCAATCACGCAGGCACAATCGGCGCTACTCTTTCCGGCGACGACTTGGCTTTGTTACAGATCAACAGTCCGGTTTGCGCCAACCAGCGACGATCGGAGCGCGCTGCCGCTCGTCAAACGAAGAGAGCAACGCATGCAGCTCTTCTGCGGTGTTTGCTTACGTGCCGACCGCTGCCTTAAATTTCGACGCCACCTCCGCTTTCGCCTTTTATTCGCTAAACTGGTTCTGTGTCGAAGTGGTGCACGATTGGAGAATCGAAACGGTACAGCTTTGCTGTCAAAGCTGACGGCGGCGGCGACGCGGCGCATTCGTTTCTCACGCATGAGAAGAGGCGTCTGGGGTGCCGCATGCTAGTCGCAACGACGGAGACGGCTGTTGAAGTGGTGGCCACAGGCAAGATTTATCACGTTAGCGGGTCGCGGTTGAAAGCAGGACTAGACCATCGGCGGCAAGAGCGGAGTGGTCCTAGATGATGGCTCTTCAGCCAGGGGGCGACATTAGGTTGTTCTCAGTGTGTTGAAATGTGTGGAATGGAGCGTACGCGTCAATTCGGGGTCACGAGAACTTTCGCAAGGGGAGCGCACGCTATGAACGCGTCGGAATAGGATGCCATCCTTCTACGAATTCTTTGCCGGAGGTGGTATGGCGCGAGCGGGTCTCGGCTCTGGATGGGCTTGCTTGTTCGCCAACGATTTCGACCGTAAAAAAGGGAAAATATACACTTACAACTGGCGGGACCAGGCGCTCAAGACGGCGGATGTCGGCGCGTTGTCCACAAAAGATATTCCGGGTAAAGCTGACTTGGCGTGGGGATCGTTTCCCTGTCAAGACCTTTCCTTGGCTGGTGGCGGCGCAGGCCTCAAAGGTGATCGATCCGGCACTTTTCGCCCATTCTGGCAGTTAATGAAGGGACTGGTGCAGGAGGGGCGCGCGCCTCGCCTGATCGTTCTTGAGAATGTATGTGGCACGCTGACATCTCACGAGGGAAAGGATTTTTCGACCATCTGCGGCGGCTTTGAACAGGCGGGTTACGCCGTGGGTGCCGTTGTGATCGACGCCGCGTTGTTCGTTCCGCAATCGCGGCCGCGCCTATTCGTGATCGGCGTCCGCAAGGACGTCGAGATTCCCGCCCATCTGATGTCGAGCACGCCAGTCGCTCCGTGGCATACGGGAACATTGAAGACCGCACATGAAAAACTCTCCGCTAAAACCAAAAAAGAATGGGTCTGGTGGAATCTTCCGACACCGCCCCGCCGCCAAGTGAACCTGGCTGACTTGCTCGAAGACTATCCGGCGAATGCACGCTGGTTCAGCGCCGAAGAAACGCGGAACTTGCTCGCAATGATGAGTCCCCTCAACCAGGCGAAAGTCACAGAGGCGAAACGGCAGGGACGAAGAATTGTCGGCGGCGTTTATAAAAGGACCCGTCCCGATGAAAGCGGCGGAAAAGTTCAGCGTGCCGAAGTCCGGTTTGATGACATATCTGGATGCCTGCGAACGCCCGCGGGCGGATCAAGTCGGCAGGTGATCGTCATCGTTGATGGCGAGTCGGTCAGGGCGCGCCTGATTTCGAGCCGCGAGACGGCACGGCTGATGGGCCTTCCGGACGATTACGCGCTGCCTGACAATTACAACGAAGCCTACCACCTGACGGGCGATGGCGTGGTTGTTCCGGTCGTGCGGCATCTGGCGGCAAGTATCTTCGAAGCGGTGGTCGCCGCGCCGGTAAGGGCGACCGTGGCAGCATGAGCGTTATCCCATGCGAGCAGAATCACGACCTGAAAAACTTAGTCCGCGACTACGTGGAGGCCCTGAAAACAGAAGGGCACAAGATCGGATCACACGGCCTCAGCGAAGAAGAATTCTATAACAGCGGCTTATTACGCGCCGCTATCGAAAGCGCGCGCGGGCAATTCTCCGCCACGATGGGACCCAAACGGGAATTCTGCCGTCACGTTCTCAACTATATGGAGGATCAGGGCTTTATTCAGGGTTGGGAATCGGCGGGGGAGTCAAACCGCCATGATTACGTGGTGCGGCTCAAATCTGGCAAAATTGGAGTTATCGAGTTAAAAGGTTGCCTCGACGGCAACAATACAAACATCTTCGAACGGCCCGCGCAAGCCCAGGAATTTATTATCTGGAGCGTATGCACGAACCCCGGATCCGATCCTCGCCTGAATGCTTGGTCCGGCATCCACACGCGTCTGAGCGCGGAAATGATCTCGCGCCACCAACAGGTCGATGGGGTCATAATCTGGGACATGGTTTGCGGGACGATAGAGCGACCTTGCCCAAAGCTGGTATTCGCGCCTGACCGCCTGACGGCCGTCGCCCACTACATGCTGCCACCCGCCTGCATCTACGTGATGCCGGCGACCATCGCTAGCACCCGCAATAATCCCAAACCCATGGCGCAGTCGCTTGATGACGTTCAATTGTTAAAGGCCTTCCACGAATGCTTCCTTGGCACGGCCGAAGAAGTTAACTACGTAGATTTCGAAATTCAGCATAAAGGAGCAGAAACGGTGCGTCGAACCCGGATTCGCCGTGGAGGAGAACTAGTGCGAGAATCGCAGCTCACAGCAATCCGAAGGGCGTGATGGAATCGTCGACTGTAAGCCGACGGACCAAGCAGGCAGTTAAGTGCGCGGATAAAGCGCCGGCAACGATCGTACGCAGGCTTTTGCATGCCAGGAACCTAGCTTTGTGCCTTCGGCGTATGTGCTTAACTTCTTGGAAGATAAAGACTTTATGCAGCGTTTGGCCCAAAATCACGACCTCGTCGATTGGCTCGGCCGCTTCCGCCCGGTCAAGCCGCCACCTCCAGCCAAGCTGCTGCCAGAACCGGTCCGCCTTCACGACTAAGCTCGAACTCTGCCAACCCACCCCATACTCGTCTACATTGAATAAGCGTGCTCCGCCACCTCCTCCTCGCCGCATCCCTCCTCACCGCCGCCCCCAAACCCGTCTTCACCGATCCCGCCGTCACCCTCCTCGGCGCCCCCTCGCTCGACGGCCGATACCTCAGCCTCGTCGAACAAGGCGACCTCGCCATCCGCGACCTCTCCACCGGTAAGTCCACCAAACTCACCCACGCCACCGGCCAACAGTTCGCCTACTTCTCCGCCATCTCCCGAGACTCCAAATTCGTCGCCTACGCCTGGTTCAACGACGAAGGCTTCTACGAACTCCGCGTCCTCCCCCTCACCGGCGGCACCCCTCGCACCCTCTTCAAAAACCCCGAAGCCGGCTTCGTCCAACCCACCGCCTGGACCCCCGAAAACAATTACATCCTCACCCTCCTCTTCCGCAAAGACAACGTCAGCCAAATTGCCCTCGTCCCCGTAAACGGCGGCGAAGCCAAAGTCCTTCGCTCCCTCAACTGGGTCTACCCCAAACGCATGGACATCTCCCCCGATGGCCAAACCCTCATCTATGACTCCTTCGCCCCCGGCAGCACGAGCCAACGCACCATCTACTCCCTCGCCCTCAACGGCGCCGCTGAACAGCGCCTCGTCCCCGAGCCCGGCAACCATCTCTTTCCCCTCTACGCCCCCGACGGCAAGTCCATCTACTACCTCTCCGATGGCGACCTCGTCGTCCGCCCCCTCAATGGCCCCCCGCGCATCGTCCAGAAAGCCCTCGGCCGCGCCCTCCCCCTCGGCATCACCCGGCAAAACAAGCTCTACTACGGCCTCCGCTCCGGCTCCAGCGACGTCTTCCTCGCCGACATCGACAACATCCCCAAAACCGCCCGACGAGTCTCCCTGCAGTACCCCAACCGCAACCTCGCCCCCAGTTTCTCCCCCGATGGCCAACGCCTCGCCTACCTCTCCCGCCGAGACACCGAGAACTTCGGCCAGGAGTCCCGCGCCGTCGTCATCCGAGACCTCGCCTCCGACGCCGAAGTCGAACAACCCGTCCGCATGGCCCACATCGAAAGAGTCCACTGGCGCCCCGACGGCCAAGCCCTCTACCTCAGCGGCAGCGACGGCAAAGGCCGCGGAGGCATCTTCGAGTTCGACCTCACCACGAAGCGAACCGACCGTGCCGTAGCCGAATACGGAGGCCCTCCCAAGGGCTACGAATTCTACCCCCAAGGCAAAACCTTCGTCTACCGCGACGGCCCCATTTTCCGCGACGAACTAGGCAAACCCGCCCCCTTCCCCGGCCAAGCCGCCGGCGTCACCGAATGGCTCCCCACCGCTCAAGCCCTCTTCGGAATCCACCAAAACACGTTGATCCGCTTCGACCCCGCGGGCCCAAAGGAGTACCCCCTCCCCGGCAACCGCCAACCCGGAGCCGCCATCAGCCCCGACGGCAAAACCATCGCCCTCACCGCCGGCCGAGAGTCCCAGCAGATCTGGTCCCTCGATCTAAAGCCCTAACGAACCGCCTGATCATAAGTCCGCTGCCGCGCCACCGGCGCCTCCAGCAACGGCAGCGCCCCGTTCTTCTCCGCCTCCGCCCACCATAGCTTCTTCAGCTCCGCCAACTTCTCCGGGTACTGCCCCGCCACGTCCTTCGCCTCCGAAAAGTCCTCTTCCACGTGGTAGAGCTCCCACCGGTCCTTCCCAAAGTCCGTCCCCGGCGTATGGATCCCCACCGCCTTCCATCCGTCATGCCAAATCCCCCGGCTCCCCCATAGCTCGAAATACTGCCGGTCCCGCGGGTCCCCCGCCCCCGGATCATCGAACGTTGCCCGAATACTCTTCCCCTGCATCGGCATCTGGCACACCCCTCCGAACACCGTCGGAGCCGCCACCCCCGCGATGTCCAGCACCGTCGGCGTAATGTCGATCACGTCCACGAACTGCCGCCGCAGCCCCGTCTTCTTCACCTCCGCCGGCCACGAGAACAAGAACGGAGTCTGCACTCCGCCCGCATACGGCCACAGCTTGTACATCTGAAACGGAGTGTTCGATACTCCCGCCCACGGCCTTGGATACAGCGGCTGCGTCGTCGGCGTCCCCATCTCCTCCCGCCGCTCATACATCTCCTTCGTCGTCGTCCGGTCGCCGTAAGGTTTCAGGAAGCCACCCTTCGTACCCGCCTCCGGCGCCCCGCCGTTATCCGACATCAGGAAGATAGCCGTGTTCTCAAACAGCTTCTGCTCCTTCAGGTAGTTCACCACCCGCCCAATCTGCTCGTCCGTATGCTCCAGAAAGCCCGCATAAGCCGCCATGAACCGCGTATTCACCGCCCGCTCCTCATCGCTCAACGCGCTCCACGCCGGGTCCCCCGCATTGCGCCCGGGCAGCTTCGTTCCAGCGGGAATCACCCTTAACGCCAACTGCCGCTCATACCGCTCCTGCCGTATCTGGTCCCAGCCCTTCGCGAACGTCGCCATGTACTTGTCCGTATACCGCTTCGGCACCTGCACCGGCGCATGGGTCGCCCCGAACGCCACATAGAGAAAGAACGGCTTCGTCGCATCCGCCGCCCCATGCTCGCCCATCATTGCAATCGACCGGTCCACGATGTCCACCGAAAAGTGGTAGTCCGGCTTACTCGGCCGCGCCACCACGTGGTTATCCTCGAACAAGTCCGGCCGATACTGGTCCGTCCAGCCCGACAAGAACCCGTACCACCGGTCGAACCCCTTTTGCAGCGGCCAATGCGTCCGCGCCCCGGAAGCCTTCATGTCCGCGCCCGGCACTAAATGCCACTTCCCCACCCCATAAGTGCTGTAGCCGTTCGCCCCCAAAATCTGCGCCGCCGTCGCCGCCGCCGGGGTCACCCGCCCCCTCGAATGCGCATAGCCCTGGTCCTCCCCCGCCAACTCTTTCATCCCCACCGCGTGGCTATTCCGCCCCGTCAACAGTGCCGCCCGCGTCGGGGAACAGATCGCCTTACAGTGGAAGTTGTTGTACTGCAATCCGCCCGCCGCCAGCCCGTCCATGTGCGGCGTCGCCACCTCCGACCCATAGCAATGCAGGTCCGAAAACCCCGTATCGTCCAGCAAAATGTAGACGATGTTCGGGCTCCCCGCTCGCGCCTTCGGCGTCTGAATCGGCGGCAGGCTCCCACATGCCTCCTGCGCCGAGCCCCTG
>JBBRIO010000339.1:0-6167 GCA_038220855.1 Bryobacterales bacterium
ACCTTTCGGCTGCCCGACATCTATCAGGAACGCAATGTCCTGCTCGATTTCGTTTACGAATTGAACGTCAATGAAAGTGGTAAGTGGAAGGTTCGTTTCAGCGGAGAGAACCTCACCGACAACACTTACCGCCAGACGCAGTCGAACTTCGTAGTGCGGCAACTTCAGATCGGCCGTACTTTTTCGATCGGCACCAGTTACACGTTTTTCTAAGGTCAGATTAAGGAATAACACCGAGTTATGCGACAATTTATATTCGCTACCGCGGCGCTGAGCCTGCTCAGCACCGGTCTTCTCGCGGCGGAGGGTCCGATTTTCCGGACCGTCAACGCCTCGCAGGCCGAGCGCGAAATTAGTGGTTTTACGAGCATTGATTCCACGGCCGCCATGTGGGTCTGGGCAGACAAGTATGTCTACCGGCCGGGCGAACAGCTCACCGTCCGTTGGACCGTGAAGCCGAACAACGATCTGTATCCTTATACGATCGTGGCTTATCGGCAGAACAATCAGAACGGCGCCAAGTTCTATCTGCCGGCGAATAACAATACGGCCACCGACTTTTTCGGCAACACCCCGGACCAGGGATTCCGGATCGTCCGGGTGCCGGAAGCCAACAAGGCGGTTGTCGCCACGGTCACGGTGCCCGAAGAGTTTGGCATGCACACGCTGGTCGTCCAACTCCGCGACTACACCGGCACCCGCGTCGTGAAAACGGCCTACTTTAAGTTTGGAGTGGTCCGCGCGACCATCGAACTGACCTCGGCGATTACCGAGAATCGCACGTTGACCTCCGATAATGCTTACAGCATCCGCGGCATCGTCACTGTGCGCAACAACGCAACGCTGACCGTTCAACCCGGCACCTTCATCCTGGGCCAGCCCGGTTCGCAGCCCCCCTCGGTGTTACTGATTGCCACCAACGGCAAACTGGTCGCCGAAGGCACCCGCTCGCGCCCGATCATCATGACCTCCTCCCAACCGATCGGCCAGCGGCAGCGCGGCGACTGGGGCGGACTCCTGATGCTCGGTCTGGCTCCGATCAACGACCCGGCTGGGTTTCTTTCGATTGAAGGCTTGCCCGAACTGCCCGAGACCCGCTACGGCGGAACCGATGTGAACCATAGCTGCGGCAGCTTGCGCTATGTTCGGGTCGAGTTTGCCGGCGCGCTGCTCCGCCCGAATGAAGAGACGAACTCGTTCACCTGGGGCGGTTGCGGCAAGGGCACCAAGAGTGAGTTTCTCCAAGCCCATTACGGCCTGGACGACTCCTTTGAATGGTTCGGTGGTACGAACGATGCCAAGTACCTGGTTGGCACTTACGGTGCTGATGACTACATCGACGGCCAGATCGGCTGGTCCGGACGTATCCAGCACGGCGTAATGGTTGCGAATGAGGACCTTTCTAACCGCGGCATCGAGATGGATAACTACGAGCGCGACTTCACGGCCAAGCCCCTGGGTAAACCGAGTATCTATAACGTAAGCTTCATCGGCGGCGGCGCGCGCGGCTTCGACGAAGCGGATGCGCCTTGCCTTTACTTCCGGCGCGGGGCCGGCGGCGCTTACAACAACTTGCTCTGCTACAACTGGGTAACCCGAACCGTGGGTGGAGCCAACATCGCGGACAGTATTCAGCCCAACATCACGAGCGGCGACTTTAGTGCTAACGGTTTGCTGTCGTGGAACAACGGCTTCAACACCACTCCCGTGGCTCCGAGCACGGTCGATGGCCAGGTTACTGCCGATTTCCGGACCTTCTTCGGGGCTGCGGCTCGCCAGATGGTGATCGCTGACCCGCTGCTGCGCCGCCCGCTGGAACGTTCGAACCCGGACTTCCGTCCGCTGACCGGCTCACCGGTATTCCGCGCTAACTGGATTCAACCGCCCGACGACGGCTTCTTCGATCAATGGGCGACGTGGATCGGCGGCATGGGTGATTTCGATTGGACCGAAGAGTGGACGAACTTCGCCCAGGAACAAGATCTCCGACCGTAACAACGGCCGGATGATATAGCCATACTCTAGCCCGCGGCTTCGGTCGCGGGCTTTTTTTGTTTGTTCTTGGATGCATCGCGGCGACGGCTTGTTCGACCAATGGGCTACCTCGATCGGCGGCTCCCGCGCTTTCGGCTGGACTAACGTCAATCACGTTCGTAATAGTCACACCGTCGCCCGCGGCTTCGGTAGCGGGCTATTTTTCGTTTGCCATTCGATGTATAGTAAGTTGAGTGGATTTTCAAAAGATCCTTTCCGAGCATCCAACTGTCACCTTAGAGCCGGATTCACAGAGAGTCCCCGTTGTGGGAATTGGTGCCTCAGCGGGAGGCTTGGCGGCGTTTGAAGCTTTTTTCGCAGGGATGCCGACGGGTTCCGACCCGGGGATGGCGTTTGTCCTGGTGCAGCATCTGGCCCCGGACCACAAAAGCATTCTCGCTGACTTGATCGGCCGCTATACCCGAATGCCGGTTTTCGAGGTGGAAGACGGTATGCCGGTGCGGCCAAACTGCGCTTATATTATCCCGCCCAATGCCGATATGGCCCTCGTGAACGGCGAACTGCACCTGTCGGAACCCCTGGACCCGCGCGGGCGGTGGCTGCCGATTGACTTTTTCTTTCGCTCGCTGGCGGAATACCTTTACGACCGGGCCATTGGCGTCGTTCTTTCCGGCACCGGCAGTGACGGTACCCTCGGCTTGCGGGCCATCAAAGGCGCCGGTGGGATGGCGATGGCGCAGAGCCCCGACTCCGCCGAGTACGATGGCATGCCCAGCAGCGCTATTGCGACCGGCCTCGTCGATTTCGTGCTTCCGCCGTTGAAGATGGCGGCTCGGTTAGTCTCCTATGTTTCGCGTACGCTGTTGCGGCCGCTTCAACCCCTGGTCTCCTCGTCGCCCCGCGCGGAGATTTCCAGGAAGAAGATTTTCGCTCTTCTTCGCGCGCAGTCTGGTCATGATTTCTCCTTATACAAGCCCAACACGATTGATCGTCGGATAGAGCGCCGATTGGGCCTGAATCAAATCGAATGCCTTGCGCAGTATGTCCGGTTCTTACAGGTAACCGCCGGTGAGGTCGACGCTCTATTTCGCGATCTCTTGATCGGGGTTACGCAGTTCTTTCGCGATGCGAAGGCTTTTCAGGTTCTCGAAGAACAGGTGATCCCGGCTATCCCGGCCGGAAAAGCGAACGGTTCGCCGGTTCGGGTGTGGTCAGCGGGCTGTTCGACGGGGGAGGAAGCGTATTCTCTGGCCATCCTGCTGGCCGAGCGGCAGGCGGCGATGAATCAGATCTTCGCGGTACAAGTTTTCGCGACGGATATCGACCCGCGAGCGGTAGCTTTCGCGCGGGCCGCGCGTTATCCGGCGAGCATCTCCGCCGACATCTCACCGGAACGGTTGAGCCGGTATTTCACGGCGGAAACGGGCGGCGATTACCGCATTCACAAAAGCATACGCGACATGGTGATTTTTTCCGAACAAGACTTGATTCGAGATCCGCCGTTTTCGAAACTCGACCTGATTAGTTGCCGCAACGTAATGATTTATATGGGATCGGAACTGCAAAAAAAGCTGATCCCGATGTTCCACTACTCTTTGCACCCGGGGGGTTATCTTTTCCTGGGCACCTCGGAAACCGTTGGTGAATCCAGCGAGCCTTTTGCCATAGTAGACCGCAAAGGGAAGGTGTATCGTGCCGCCTCTAATGAGATTACCTTGCTCTCCCGTTTCGGCTCAACCCGGTTTTTTAGCACTCCGAGCGCGACAGGCGCAGGCTCCAAGAAAGCCCGCAACGTCCCCCTAACCTCGCGGCGCGAGTTGACCGAACAGGCCATTTTGCGACAGTTTGGCTTGGTGGGTGCGCTCGTAAACGGAGTTGGTGATCTTTTCTACCTGCACGGCCGTGCCGGAATGTACCTGGAGCCGGCGGCGGGAGAGGTGGGCACCGTCAACATCATAAATATGGCGCGGGAAGGCCTAGGGTGCGAATTGGTGATTGCTCTCCGCGGGGCGGCGGCGACGGGGGAAACGGTGCGGCGCTGGGGCCTTCGGGTGAAAGCGAACGGCAATTCCTCGACCGTTAACCTCTCGGTGAGACCGCTGGCGGGCAACGCAATCTCGGAGGCTCCGTTGTTCCTCGTCCTGTTAGAGTCGGTTCCAGTTCCTGCCGTGGCAAGTGTCGAGACAAAGGAAGCCGCTCCCGCAGACCTGCGGAAAGCATCGACGAACGAATCGCCGGGTTAGAAAACGAACTTAAAACGAAAGAAGCGTATCTCGAATCGGCTAATGAAGAACTCGCAACTTCAAACGAAGATCTCAGGTCCTCGAATGAGGAAATGCAGTCGGTAAATGAGGAGCTACATAGCGCTAACGAGGAGCTTGAGACCTCGAAAGAAGAGGTGCAGTCGGTCAATGAAGAACTGGCGACAGTGAACGCCGAGCTACAAACGACGGTTACAGGTTTGTACCAGGTTAACAATGATATGAATAACCTGCTGGCGGGGACGGGTATAGGAACTGTCTTTGTGGATCTTCAGCTACGTATTCTGCGGTTCACACCCGCTGCCACGACCATTATTAACCTGATCCCGGGCGATGTGGGCCGGCCCGTAGGCCATGTCGTCTCTAACCTGATCGGGTATGACCAGTTGGACCGGGACGCACAGGCGGTACTCCATAGCCTTGTGCCGCAAGAGACCGAAGTCCGAACGAAAACGGGGCAGTGGTACACCTTACGCATTCTGCCGTACCGAACGTTGGAAAATGTCATCGAAGGGGCGGTGCTTACCTTTGTCGAGATTACGGAAATCGTTCGCATCCGTGAGGCGCTGCGGAAAGCTAATGAGTTTGCCCGCATGGCGGTGATCGTTCATGACGCGCACGATGCGATCACGCTGCAAGATCTCGATGGCCGAATTCTGGCGTGGAACCCGGGAGCGGTGAGGATGTACGGTTGGAGCGAGGCGGAGGCATTGGCGATGAATGTGCGCGACCGGATCCCGGCGGAAGGGCGCGTAGAGGCAATGACCAGGATTCGGAAGCTGAGCGAAGCTGAAGTTCTGGAGCCATATCAGACGCAGCGATTGACGAAGGCTGGGGCGGTGATTTCGGTCTCGATGGTGTCCACCAAAGCGGTGGACGAGAAGGGGCGGATGTACGGCATTGCGACGACGGAACGGGTGGGCGGCCCGGTGGGGAGCGATCCAGCATGAGCAGCGATGCCGAGAAATACTGGCGCGCCGCGGAGTTGGCGGCGAAAATTGCGTTACGCCAGCCAAAGGGAACGGCACCACCTTCCCCCGAACAAGCGCAGGCCACGATCCACGAATTGTGCGTGTATCAGATCGAACTAGAAATGCAAAACGAGGCTCTGCTACTCACTCAGGAGGAGCTGAGCGCTGCCCGCGAAAACTATTTTGACCTCTACAATCTGGCACCCTTCGGCTATTGCACGCTCAATGAATCCGGGGTGATTCTGCAGGCTAATCTAACGCTGGCGAACTTACTGGGGATCGACAAGAACAAACTGGTGTCGAAAATGCTTTCAGTTTCTTTCTCGAGAAAGGACCAGGATAACTTCTACCTGCTGAGGCGGCAGCTATTTCGGACCGGCGCTTCTGGCGTGTGCGAACTGCGGATCGTGAAAGCCGACGGGTCCGAATTCTGGGCATCGTTGGGAGGCAGCCCCGCAAGGGGCGATAACGGTGAGCCCGTCGCCCGGCTGGTGGTTCAGGACATCAGCGAACGAAAACGCGCCGAAGCGGCGTTGGCGCTGGAGCGGCGGAGGCGGGAATGGGATATGGAAGCCTTTTTTGAAAGCGCGCCGGTGGCTTATCACGAAACCGACGCGGAAGGAATGGTGCGCCGGGTGAACGACGCCGAATGTGCGTTGCTCGGGTACCGGGCTAACGAGATCCTCGGGCGGCCGGTATGGGACGTTCTGGGAGGCACGGACGGCGCTGCCGGCCGGCGGGCGTTTTTCCAAAAGTTAGAACAAAAGCAAGACCACTCGCCGACGGAGCTCCGCTTCGTCCGTCCGGACGGGTTGGAGCTACTGCTGGAAATCCACGACCGTCCGGTGCTGGTTTACAGCGGCGACGGGATTGGCCGGGCTGGTGGTTTGGGGACCGCGTTGTTGGATGTAACGGCGAGGGCGGAGGTCACAAAGCAGCT
>JBBRIO010000340.1:0-6151 GCA_038220855.1 Bryobacterales bacterium
GCGACTGGGAGCAAACCCGACATCCCGAAAATTGAAGGTATGGATCTTGTACCGGTCCTGACGAACGAGACCCTGTTCGAACTCAAGGAAAGGCCGCAGCGTTTGCTGGTATTGGGAACGGGACCGATCGGAGTGGAGATGGCCCAGGCCTTTCAACGGCTGGGTTCGGACGTCACCGTGATTGGCCGCTCCGGTAGTATCCTCAAACACGATGACGCGGAACTGACAGCGATGCTGCGGCAGTCTCTGGAAGATGAGGGCGTGCGGCTGCGGCTAGGCGAGCAGGTCGTTCGATTCGAACCGGGCCGGGCGCATCTGAAGAGTGGCGAAATCGTTCCTCTGGACGCGGTGCTGATGGCTACGGGGAGACGGCCGAATATGGAAAGTCTCCAACTGCAAGCAGCGGGCGTCAGCACGACGGAAAAAGGCATCACGGTTGACCGCCATTGCCGGACCAACGTAAAGAATATCTTTGCCTGCGGCGACATTACCGGGAGCTTTCTATTCACTCACATGGCCGAGCATACCGCCAAGGTCGCGGTGATGAACGCGCTTCTGCATGTCCCGACGTCGAGGAAAGATGACCATGTTTCCTGGTGTACGTTCACCGATCCTGAATTGGCCCATGTGGGGCTGGGCGAGGAGGAACTTCGAAAACGAGGCGAGAAGTTTCAGGTTTACCGGTTTCCGTTTTCAAGGCTCGATCGGGCAATCACCGAGTCGGAATCTACGGGGCTCGTGAAGGTATTCGCAAATTCCAGGGGTAAAGTTCTAGGTGCTTCGATCCTGGGCGCGCACGCCGGCGAGATGATCGCCGAGTTCGCATTGGCAATCGAGGCGAAAGCCGGTTTGGGGACTATCGCCTCGACCATTCATCCGTACCCGACCTATGCGCTCGGAAACCGGAGAGCCGCGGATAACTTTGCCATGAAGGTGCTGACGCCTTGGCGAGTTGGCTGGATCAGGCGCATTTTCGGGCTCCGCGGCAGCAGTCTGGGAATCGTTAGCCTGCGGAAATCTATCGATTCATAGGAGACTTCATCAATGGCCAGGATTATAGTTTTCGACGTGAACGAGACCTTGCTGGACGTGCAGACCCTTAGCCCGTACTTTGAACATATGTTCGGGGATAAGCACGCATTGAAGGAGTGGTTTTCGCTTCTCCTCCTGCACTCGGAAGCCGCGACGCTTGCCGGTCCGTACTTCGATTTCGGCACGCTGGCCGGGGCTACTCTCGACATGATCGGCACGAACCGCTCGCAGCCTGTGGCGGAGGTCGAGAAGAGGAGATTCCTCGAAGCCATAGTACACCTGCCCCCTCATCCGGAAGTGAAACAGGCTCTCGGGGTCCTCAAGAAAGCGGGCCTGCGAATGGTGACGCTGACAAACTCCAGTCAGAAAGCGGTTGAGCAGCAGGTGAACAATGCCGGCCTGACGGAGTTCTTTGAGAAGAATTTCTCGGTGGATTCGATCAAGCGTTACAAGCCCTCGCCCGAGACGTACCGCATGGTTGCCGCCGCACTGGGCGTCGAGAACCGGCAGCTCCGCTTGGTAGCAGCGCATGGCTGGGACATTCTGGGTGCGATGCAGGCGGGTTGCTCCGCGGCATTCGTCGCGCGAAAAGGCCAAAGCTTGTTTCCACTCGTAAAACCGCCGGATGTGATTGGTCCCGACCTCCTTGCGGTAGCCGAACAGATAGTACTTCGCGAAAAGGGGTAGGGCGAACTCCTCGAGCCTGCGAGGGGTTGCAACAATGTTTTTTGGAAGAAAGACGGCCTTTCAGTGCAATAAAGCGCCGCTCCGTGCGACGCCTTGCGTTACTTCTTGCGCCGCAGTTTCTCGCCTTCGCTTTCGTGAGACGACCAGGTTTGATCATCGTTCAGTCCCAGTTCCTGCTGTTGAGCAGGCGACGAACCTTCGCGCGGGACCCCCGCGCGCATTCGAGCGTCCCGCCACAACAGTTGTGCATCGCGGAGCAGATGCCCCGGTGCGGTATAGCCATGGGCACGATACTTTCCGGGAGGAACCTTGCCTTTGTCCCCTACGAAAGCGGCGAATTGATCCGTCCAGCGGTCGAACATTTGGAGCAAGTCTTCATTGCGAACCATGTCCTCGGCTTGATTGTCACTATACTTCTTATCCTTTCCGAATTCGCAATATGCCCACAACGGGTCGGGCACCTCTACGCCTCCGTAACGGCATTGCCAAACCAGCGGTGCATAAGCTTGGCGCATGTCATCAAAGGGCTCGGCGGAAGGATCGAAATAGGCTTTGTGTTGCAGAATCCTGGGACGGCCGGTGGCGTCGAGTTCATCTCCACCCCCGTCGCCATAGCAGAAGAACGCGGCCGTACGTCCTTCCAGGTGATTCAGGCTCAACGCCTCCCAGGAGGGATCGTGCTCGAGTGCCATGGCTTTCTCGGGATCTTTGTGTGCGATCAGATCTTCCCGCGGATTCCCTCCATTCATGCACACGAGCCGATCGAACATCAGCTTTAGATTGCTCGTTGGCCCGTACCAGTTCACCGGCCCGATGATGGCCCACGCGTCCGCCAGATCCAGCCGCGCATACAGATCGAGATCCCACATCAGATCCGGTTCGGCTTTGCTGTCCTTCGCGTAACAATTGCAAGGCCAGACGCACAGCGCCATGGATGTGGAAACGCAGGCGTTGCAACTTTGTATGCGCGCCTTGCTATAGACGTTGCCCAGGTCTTCGTAATCGATTTCCCAATTTCCCGGCAGGCGCTCCGCCATGCGCAGCATTAATGTTCGGGATTTGGAATCCACGCCCGGACAGTTGTATTGTCGCCTGCCCGACCCCGAGATTACCAACACCCGAAAGGGCCGTTCTCCTACAGGTAAATTACCGCTCTTGTCATTTGGCAGCATGCTTTACTCCCGTTGCGAGAAATACTCGCGAAATCGCCCGACCTGAACGGCTGCGTGAAAAACGTCTACCCTTCGGGGTTGAGCCTGCCACGCGCGCGTTCCTGGAAATCGGCCCGCATGGAACACAACTCCGATTCGACCATAAATTTCTGGGCTATGTTCCGGATACTGGGTAGCTGTTGCGCGAAGCGTGTGCAATGCTTGCCCATTGCGAGGTTAAGCCACACGTCAATCCGTTTCCAACGGCTGGGCATGGCCAACTCGTCGGAGGCCGGGCCGGAGGGCTTTATCCAGTTGCCACGATCGTCAAAACGCGGTGCCGGCGCTGGTCCATGGCCTTGCGGTGCAGAGTACCAATGGTCTTCGCTGCAACCCATGCCCTGAGCCGAGCGAAACGAAGCCCGGGCATGCTCACGCACCGCCGAATCCAGAGGATCCGGATCGCGGCGGCGAAGACTGGCTTATGCGGCGGAAATGGACTGTTCATCGGGCGGCACCCTGGAGAACTTCGTGCGTCATCAAGGTCCCACTTCCCGGCGGAGCCCGCGATGGGGCCCTCGGCGCTCACGGGAACGTGACCACCTGTGCTCGGATAGAGTTGACCACACCGAAATCAGGCGCTGCCACGTGGCAGGCTACTGAGCGTGGTGCCAGCATACGCGTCGCAGGCGCGTAACTCCTTCCTCCTCAGCAGACATCCTTAGGTCGACACGATCGTGCGTGGCGATGCCTCGTGGCAGTGAGCCAGAGGACATTGGAAGCGCAAGTCGTGTCGCTAGTCAACTTCTGGTGAGTATGGATGGATCGGCGCTGACGAGCCAGGGTAGAGAAACCGACGTTTTCGTAAAGGATGCCGGCGGCGTGTGGAAGCTCTTGCATGTTGACTACTCCGGAATGCCGACGACCAACCTGAACCGGGGCTTCTGAAGCGAAGCCCCTCGTTTTTCCCCTGCGCCGTTACTAAGGAACCATGTCCGAGAGCGACGGAGACGGGAAGGGGGAGAATAGCGGGGCGGGGGTGCGGGTTCTAGCGAAGGTCCTGGGCCGGGTCGAGGTGGGCGGCGCGCCAAGCCGGGATGAAGCAGGCGGCGAACCCGGGTGACGGGTCCGTGCAGTGCGAAGCTAGCCACGAGACTGCAGCCGGGGACTCTGGATCGGGAAGGCAATCTTCTGAATTGCTCGCCGGACAATGGACTCGCTCCAGCACGGCGGGAGGGGCGAGTTCCTCGTCCTTTGGTGCCGTGCCTTCGCGGCCGGTTTGCTTTTCGGGACGGGCATTAATAGCCAGCGGCTGGCCGGACACTCTCCTCATCAGGCTCCTCGTCAGATTGCACAGAAATTCGGCAAGTTTGATGGAACGAAGAATAATTTACGACCGATGTCCCTTTCGTGCATCGTTTCGCGCTTATGCCGTTGTGAGTCCGCGTCGGTTGAGCCGGCCGTAGTGCCGGTCCTCATTCGCATCCGCTGTGGTTCGTAATTCTAGGGGAAATTTCATGAACAAACTTAAGAGCCCTCCGGTTGGACCGGCTGGCAATCCGTTGTTACGGCGACTATTCTGCGTCGGCGTTCTGGTGATGTTGGGCACTTCGATGGGGTCGCTGTCGGCGGCCACGGGCGATGTTCAGGCACTGTTCAGTCTGGCGGAACCGGCGATCGGCCCGTTCCCGAGTGACCAGTTCACCGTGGCTGACACGAACCAACTTACTGGCAGGCGAGTCGCCCTCCAGAAACCCGATTGCGCCAAGCAGCCATCGGGTTGCGACGAGATCGAAATCTTAAACACACTGGACGGGTTCAGCATGCAGCCGAGGATCGGGATCGCGTTTGACGGGGCGATTGATCCGAACAGCGTTTCCAGCAAGAGTGTATTCGTAATGGAGAATCGGGCCGGCGCGGCGCCTCGGATGATCGGGATCAATGAAATTGTGTGGGATCCGCAGGGTAATGTTCTTTACTTCACGACGGATGAGTTACTGAGCCAACGCTCGACGTACGTGGTAATTGTCACCAAAGGGATTCTGAATACAGCCGGAAAGGCGGTGCAGGCTTCGACGGAGTTCACGGCGTTTCTCGCTTCGGGAACCGGAGAGTATCGGGACCGGCTGCGGGCGGGAGTTGATGCCGCGGTGGCGGCGGGCACGTCGCGGGAGAGCGTCGTCGTGGCAAGTACTTTCACGACGCTGAGCGCAACGGCGATACTTGAGAAGATTCGGGATCAGATTCGAGCAGCGACACCGCAACCGGCCTCGTTTGTCTTTGAAGGGAAGCGCGCGGTGTATCCGCGAAGCGCGGTCGCGTCGATGACCTTGCATTATCAGACGCGCGTGTCGCCGCCAGTGTTTGGCGATTCCACGACCGCCATCAACGCGCTGAATGCCGAACCGGGAGCGGTGGGGACGCTGGCGTTCGGCTCCTTTGTTTCTCCGAATTATCTGACTCGCGAAATCGTGATTCCACCGGTCGGGACGCTGACGGGTACGCCAGCGGTACAGGGAACCAACACGCTGCAGTTCACGCTGGCGCTGCCGGCTGGGACGCCACCGGCGAAGGGTTGGCCGGTGACGATTATAGGCCACGGGAATACCCAACAGAAAGAGCTCATGTATCCGTTCAGCGCGATTCTCGCCAAACGGGGAATCGCTACGATCGCCATTAATGCCCCGGGGCACGGATTCGGCCCGCTGGGCACGATGGACCTGAAAATGACGAGCGGGGAGACGGTCACCTTGCCGAGCGGGGGGCGGGGCCTGGACGTGAATGGGGACGGTGTTATTGGGGCCAACGAAGGGAACCTGACGGCGGGGCGGCCGTATGCGCTACTAAACCACACCAATGGGTGGCAGCAGTCGGCGGCGGACCTTTTGCAGCTCGTACGAGTCATTCAGTCGGGAATCGACGTGGATGGCGATGGAAAGGCAGAGTTGGACAGCGGAAGCATTTACTATATGGGCACTTCCGCTGGAGGGAACTATGGAGTCATGTTCCTGACGATGGAGCCGGCGGTCCGGGCTGGGGCGATTACGTTTGGGGGCTATCCGCGCACAGACTCGTTCCGGCTGGGTGCGTCCCGGGGCACTCAGGCGGCTTTTCTGCAACAGCGTGTTCCGTCACTGCTGAATGGGCCGGGCATCACGCAGATCGGTGGGCTGGCGCTGGCTGCTCCGTACTTTAACGACAACAAGCCGATGCGAAATGTTCCGCCGGTGATCAACGATATAGCGGGAGCCATGGAGATCCAGGAAGTATTCGCCCGGCAG
>JBBRIO010000341.1:0-6143 GCA_038220855.1 Bryobacterales bacterium
CTCTTCAGCGACTGGATTTTTTCGAGAGCCAACTTGCCGGCGGGCGATATCGTCGGGTTCCGCAGGAAGATGTTGATCTGGTCCGGCGTGATGGAGGACAGGAGGTACGACTGATCGTAAATGTATTCTTCTTTAACGACGAACTTCTCCTCGGCGTTCGGCTTTAAAGTCAACGAGAAGCGGTAGGCCGTGGCCGTTTTCTCCGTCGCAACCAAGCCCATCAGCTTGTAACCACCGCGGATCGGGTGTTCGATGATGAGCGTTTTGGCGCGCGGGTCGACGTTTTTGATGGTGTAGGTCTTGGTTTCTTCCGTGCTGGCCTTGGCGATAAGGATGCCACGATTGGCCCGGATTTCGCGAATTTGGCGCTGTTCGCTGTCGAAGTTGGTGGTGATGCGGGTGCCGAGATCGATCCCGTAGGAGATCAGCCGTTTGTCTCCGGCCTTCACTGTTTCGACGAGTGCTTCGCCGGCGTAGGCCCCGTTGTCGAAGACCGTGATGGGGCCACCGTCGAGCGTCTTGCCGGTGTTGTTCGTGATTTCCGAGGCGGTGCGGGGATTGGCCTGGGACTCGTCGTTGTAGATGAGGAGCTTGCGGGTCTCCAGCTTTTGCTGCAAAAACGGCAGCATGGCGGACTCGTTCTTCTTCACCGTGACCGGGGTCGAGAAGGCGTATTCAAAGAGTTCGCCGAGGTCGCGACCGGCGGTGTTGACGACGACGTTACTCTGGGCCGGGGCGACGAGAGCCTCCGCCATCATTTCGGAACGCGCCATGGAGCGTTTGGCCATCGGTGCGGCCATGGGCGGTGCCGGAGGGCCGGCAAAACCGCCGCCGCTGCCGGCCATGGCGGCACTATAGAGTTCCGGGGCCGCGGCGCGTTCTTCGGCGAGTTCGGCGAACGGGCGTTCGATGAATTTGGGGTCGTAGAGACGGCTCTGGAAACTGACCGGCTTACCGGAGACGAGGGAAAGGCTGATACCGGTCCAGTCGCTATCGGTGGTGTTGTCGACGATCGCCCAGCCTTCGAGCATGGGGGTAGCGCCAAGGATGAGCCGATAGCTGGATTTCCAGATCGGGGTGGGGAGCAGATAGCTCGCGCGGATCTGCCGGGAGCGGGTGGACTCGCCGTCAATGTAAACGGCACGCTGTTCCTGCGTCCGCAGGCCGGCCATGGACTGGAGATATTCGCGGAGTTTGAGCTGCAGCAACGGATCGGTGAGGCGGACCGAGTTCGCACTTGCCAGGTCGAGCGTGCGGAGGTCGCCCGCGTCGGTGAGGAGGACGAGCAGTTCCTGTTGTACCTTCTGATCAGTGGCGGGGACGACTCGTCCGCTGAGAATCGCGCCGGAAAGTTTGCCGGAGACGAGTTCGACGTCGACTTTGGCACCGCGGAGGCCGTCGAGGAATTTGGCGAGAGCCACTTCGTTATCGACGGTGAGCGAACTGCGGGCTGGCTTAGCGGAGTCGTAGCGGACTCCCGTAACCCGGCCGCCGCCCTGTTCGTCAAGGACCAGCGACTTAAGCACGTCGTTCATCTCGTTGGGCTTGAATTCGAGGCGGGCGGTCTGGCCGCTGGGAACCTCGCCTGAGCGTTCAAAATAGCCAACGCCATGCTTGTATAGCACGACGCGTTTTACGGGCAGTTCGGCGGCGACCAGGGAAGTGGCAGCGAGGACGGCGGGGACGATTCGATTTTTCATGTTTTCTCCGTTCAGAGGGGGATTTCGCCGGGGGGGAGATCCTTTCGAGGGAATTTCACGTTTCGCCATGATGGGATTCGCCTTGATGATGACGCGTTTCGCGGAAATAGGAAAGGAGTACTGTACCTTTTTAGCGCTATAGGGTACTTTCTTGGTAACTTATATGGAATGTTCGCAATTAGGCGAATGGCCGAGATCCGAGTAAAGGAAATGCCCGAGTCAGCCGATACCTACCAAAGGGAGCGTACGTTTTGAAAGTTTCTGTCCGATTTTGCTGCGTCTGTGCCATGGCTGTTTCTCTCTGGGCGCAGGATCCCGCCGGAGGGAGCTCTTCGACCGTGTCGAACCCCTATGAAGGCGCGGGCTTTACGGGTCGATCGCCTGTGCGGATCGGATTAGCGGGCGCTGAGTCGGTGCCTATCACGATCTCGATCAGCGTAAATGGTTCTTACGACTCACTTCTAGGGGCGTTTCGGACCGACAGCAAGGGGAATTTGACCCCGGGTACCGGATCGTATGGCGTCGATGGCGGGTTTTCCCTCGCTGGCCAGAAAAAGCTTCGGCGCTCGGTCTTCGGAATCTCCTACTTCGCCAACTACAGCCACTTCTTTAACGTTTCGAGCTTCAATGGAACCAATCAGTCCGTGAATTTGGCGTACTCGCGGCGGATCACCAAACGGACCGAATTGACCTGGACCACTGCTGGAAGTATCACAAATCGCGTCATCGGGAATCCGCTGAATCGGCAAACTGATGGCCTGGAGCTGATTGTTGCGCCGGTGAACGAACTTTTTGACTCGCGGCTCTATTTCCTTCAGTCCAATCTGGCAGTGAGCTACCTATTGAATAATCGGTGGCAGCTTCAATTTGTGGGCAACGGCGGAATCGTTCGGAGGCAGGCGCGCGCGCTGGCCGACGTAAATCTATACGGTGGGACAAGCGGCGCAAGCTACCGCATCAATCGACGATCGACGATTGGATTCAACGTCACCTACTCCCATTTCGACTTTGGGAAGCAGTTTGGAGAGTCCGATATCTACGGGGTATCGGCCAACTATTCGCGTCAGTTTGGCCGCGGCTGGACGGGTTCCGCTCACGTAACGGGTTATGACGCTCGGACAGTTGGCGTTCGCCAAGTGGACTTGGATCCGGTCATCGCGGCCCTGCTCGGGACCAATCAAGGCGCTGAGGCGTTCCAAAGCACTACCAAGACTCCGGGGTATGGCGCGAATATGGAAAAGCGCTTCCGACGGAACACGATTAGTCTCGGAGTAGATCGGAGTGTGCAACCGGGAAACGGGCTGTATCTGACGTCTATAGCGACATCGTATATCGCCGGAACCAGTTATCAACTGAAGGATAAGTGGAGCCTGAATGCTTCGGCGAGCCGCATGATGATGAGTAACTTGGGAACGGGTACCTTGGGGACGTTTTCCAACGACGGCGTCATGGTTGGGGTTTCGCGCATGATTACCCGCGAAATCGGAATTGCGGGGGGTACGGAGTATCGCCAGTTTAAGGTCGCCGGGTCGGCGCTGGATCGTCGAGGGAGCCGGGTTACCTTCGGTTTGAATTACAACCCGACCTCGCTTCCGTTTGGGAAATAGAGGGCGCCTCGGCGGTGACGGAACAGGCGGTCGTGATGGAACAGGATAATCTCGATCGCGCCTTAGTGGTCGAAGACGATCCTCAACTCTTACGCCTGCTGGTTCGCTATCTACAACGCGCTGGGCTGGAAACGGATGGGGTGGAAACGGCGGCACTTGCCGTCAAGAGCTTCACACCGGGCGTTTACACTATCGTATTGGCTGATTTGACCCTCCCCGATGGCTCGGGGCTGGACCTGCTCGGATCATTTCTTCGAGCCGATCCAAAACTTCGGGGGGTGCTCTGTAGCGGTTATCCCTTGGCTTTGGATATGCTGCCGGCGAGCGAGCGTGGTCGGGTGGCGATCCTCCAGAAGCCGTTTTCGCCCCGGGAACTCCTGCTTTTGCTTCGGCCCTAAGGTTCGCCGATCACTACCGCAATTTGCGGCGTGGTGTTCACATGGAGTTGGAACAGGTCAGGTCGACCGTAGTGGCCGGTCACATCGAGATCGAACTGGGCTTCAGTAATCGACGCTAGCTCGATATCGGCCAGAAGGAGGCCCTCCCCGTCGCGCTTGGGTCCGGCGAGAATCTCGCCGAGGGGCCCGATGATCGCGCTGCCGCCCTGAATCGCCGCCCATTCGCCCTGGACCTGCCATTGGTTGGCGCTGAATACGAAGCAACGGCCTTCCATCGCAATGTGGCGCATCGTAGCCATCCACGTCTCTCGATCGTCCACTGTCGGGGCGCAATAGAGCTGAATACCTTGGCTGTAGAGCGCCAACCGGAGCTGAGGCATGTAGTTTTCCCAACAGATTGCCGAGCCAAGACGGCCGTAGGGCGTGTCGATCACGGCGAGCGTACTGCCATCGCCGAAACCCCAGATGAGCCGCTCCATCGCGGTTGGCATCACCTTGCGATGTTTACCGGCGACCGTTCCATCGGGTGCCAGATAATACACCGTGCAATACAGAGTGCCACCCGCGCGCTCGATTGCCCCGACCACCAGCCACACGTTATGCGTAGCGGCGACGGCGGCCAGCGGCGCGGGGGCTTCGATCGCGCCCTCCGCGTAGCGAGCGAACATCTGGCGGCCTTCGGCCCTGCGACGTCCCACCGTAACCCCGAAATCGAGGCCCTTTGGATAGCCCCCGACGAACGCTTCAGGAAATACCACGAGTTGGGCGCCAGCCGCCGCCGCGGCACCAGTCCAATGATCAAGTTTCAAGAGGGTGGCCGGGGTGTCCCAGGGGACCGAGCCAGCTTGCACAACGGCAACGCGGAGGGGCATCGTTCTTAAAGATACACTAGAGGGTTGAAGCGACCGTTAAAAACACTTGAGCGCGTGATCTCGAAAGCAGGCTTGGGATCGAGGACCGAGGCGCGGAGTTGGATTGGTGCCGGGCGGGTTTCGGTCAACAAAAGAGTGATCCAAAATCCGGACCATTGGGTCGATATGGAGCTCGATAAGGTGCAGTTCGACGGCAAGCCGCTCGAAAAGAAAGAACACATCTATCTCATGCTTTATAAGCCCAAGGGCTACTTGACGACTTATAAGGATCCGGAGCGCCGCCCGACCGTATACGACCTCTTACAGAACGTGGGAACGTTCGTGGTCCCGGTCGGGCGGCTCGATCTTGATACCAGTGGCTTGCTTCTATTGACGAACGATACCCAGTTCGCCGAACGGATCATGAACCCGGAGTTCCACGTCGCCAAGCGCTACCTCGTAAAGGCAAACCGGCTGCTGACCGATGACGAACTCGGCCGCCTGCGGAACGGCCTGGCGCTGGACGACGGGCCGACCAGGCCCGCCTTCGTCAAGCGCGTGCGCGACAGCGAGAAGTACACGCATTTCGAAATCACGATCACCGAGGGCCGCAATCGCCAGGTCCGTCGCATGGTGGAAGCCCTCGGTTCCGTGGTGCTGAAGCTGGTTCGGGTAGCGATTGGCCCCCTCGGCATCGGCGAGTTGACCGTCGGGAACTGGCGGTATCTGGAGCCAGCCGAGAAGGCTCGTCTAGCGCCTCAACGGAGCTTGGCGCGCAAGGCCTCCACCCGTTTGACGTAACTCGATTCGAAACTCCGCCTTGGAACCGCCAGCTTCTGACGCATGAGCGGATCCTTCAATAACTTCTTGCTGCCGGCGGGGAGCCGATCGGCGGCCCGCTGGAAACTGTTCGCTTGCGTGTTCTGCCAACCGGCCATCGCGCGGAAGTAGCCGAACTGGTTATCGACCTTCTTGCAGCCCTTGAGCAATGCATCCATGATCTCGGCTCGATCGCTGTCGGTGAGCAGAGGACTCCCGCCGACGACCCCTCCCCACTCGTCGAAAAATGGGCCCAACGGCAACAAAAGCGTTGGGGATTGGCGAAGCGGCTTAATCGGCCGCAGCGGGTAGTGGCGGTGGCCCTCGGCGCTCAGGCAATCCTTGTACAGGCCGGCGATGTGCTGGAAAATGCCGCCGTAGGCCAATTTGTTTTCGTGGGCGAGGCGATGGAAGCGCTGCTTCTGTTCGGAGTGTTGGGCGGCACCCTCCCAAAACCCAATTCCCTGGTCCAGGTCGCCGACATTGTGGGTGATCGAGACGGCCAGCAGCATGGTGTCGATCTCCCGGCCGGGGGTGCGTAGAGCATTGAGAAACGCTTGGGCTTCGCGCTTGAGTTCCGCCTCGATCAGGTCGGTAAACGGCTCGTCCCTTCCCAGTTGCAGAAACCGGCCCAGTCCGCCGCTGGCCACGGAAAACCACTCCCCGTTATGGCCGGAGACTCGGCCCAGTTCGGGATCGATTGTTACTCGCTGCGAGATCCCGTCGAGCGTCCAATGCTGCATCTCCATGGCGAATTTCGCCATTCTT
>JBBRIO010000342.1:0-6127 GCA_038220855.1 Bryobacterales bacterium
GGACGGTCTTCGCAAGAAGGAACTTGTTTTGCGTGATAATGAGCCTGAACTGACAAGCTACCTCGTGGGTACGTTCCAAGACACCATTGAGAACGATGGTCTGCTCGTCTGCCGGGTTACATTAATTCCCGAATCGGGCGACAAATTCAGCGCTTTCATGCAACTCCGAAATAATTTCGAATCAGCGGTACAATTACGTTTCATGGGGCGGAACGGCAAGCTGGAACTCAAACAGCCGGAGGAATTCGGGTGGAAAGAGCTTGCTCAGTTTGAGGATGGCAAATCAATCCGCATCGAGATAGTGCTCAACATGGCAGCATCGAGCTGCGACATCCGTATCGACGGAGAAACAGTGGCAAGCGCCGAACCGCTGCTTTCATCTATCTCAGGGATCAATCGCATCGAGTTCTCGACAGGCATTAAAGGCGAATCCCAAGGGAAGCTCATTCTCCAGAGTGTCGAAATCACCTCAGTAAAGTAATTTTCGTACGCAAACCCAATCAACATCAGAACCATGAACACAGCACCAATGACCTCCATCACTCTTACGCGCTGCCTGCTCCTCCTCGGATGCCTTGCACCCTCACCATCAGTTTTAGGCGAGGGCATCTTATCTGGCAACTTCGAGTCTGGGGGCGTCACCTATCCGCTGGTCTCTAGGGCTCTGGAAGCCGACGGAATCGATCTGAACCATTAACTAACAAACACAATCACACATGAAACTTTGCCCCTCCTTTTTAACGCTGACCGAGATGACCTTCGTTCTCCTCGGATGTCTCGCATCCATGCGGGCCGAGGAAACGGCGACCCACCACAAGACCTTGCTGATTGTTGCCAATCTGGAGGGCAACGAGAACCTTGGAGGCAGTTTTGCTGATCCGGAGATCGTGCAGGCGCTCGCCTCGAAGGGCTGGATTGTGGAGGCACGCGGACTGAACGAGCTTACTCCCGAGCACTACGCTGCTGCCGACGCTGTCGTGTATATTCAACAGCCCTACCGTGGAAATCGGCCGGGTGTGGAAATTCAGCGGGCGTTTATCCCGGGATTTCTGAAGTTCATCGAAGGCGGGGGGAACGCCCTCGTGCTCTTCGACGATCGTTATTTCCATGTGTTCGAACCGTTCAATGAATGGCTGGGGCCACTCGGCGCACGGGTCGTTCGCGAGCAGGTGATCGACTCCAACAAGGCCAACCTCGGCACCTTGCAGGCGGACCGTGATATTAGCTACATTCTCACACAGAACCTGAACCGGGAGCATCCGTTGACGCGCGACATCGAGCGGTTTTCGCTGATTAAGCGCGGAGGTGGCGAGATGACGTATCCGATTGTTTTCGCCGAGCCGTGGGTTCCACTCGTCTCGGCGGAGGCGACTGCCCGGTCGGAAGATACATGGGCTAAAAATGAATCGAGCTATCCCTCGGCCCCCGTGATCATCGCTACCCGGCCACTGGGAAGAGGTTCTCTGACGGTCTCAGGCATCCATTCCGGGAGCAACTTCTTGCACGGCTCGCACCGTCGTTTCGACGGCGGTTTTTTTCTGCGTAATGGACATGCCGATTTCTTGCTGAACTGGATTGAGTCGGCTGGCCGTCGCTCGAGCCGGATAAGCGACACAATGCCTCCCGCGGTCAATACCGGCCCGAGGGGGCTCATCGAGTTCAAGCCCGTGTCGGATCAGTCACCGAAGAACGCGTGGCAGCGCGGCTTCATTCTCGAACTCGACGCGCTCCCCAAGTCGCTGGATGTTTGGCGCGACGTGTTGCTTGACCGGGTGGATTGGGTGGCTGTTTCGGTGCCCGGCGAAGGAATGCCAAAAAAGGAAGATTTGGAGGCGTGGCGGGCGTTGTGCGAGACCGTATCGAGCGACAAATTGCGCTTTCTCCCGGCGACACGCGTGCGCGATAGTTTCGGCAACGCCTTCGCCTTGATCGCTCCGGTGAACTGGCCTCTGCCTCAGGGGCGCCAGCGGGCAATGAACCATATCGCGCGCGAAATCGACGGACATCCGGTCATCTTGGACGTGCATAGTAACCCGTGGCCGGTCGAAAATATCGGTGGCTTCCAAGGGTTTCCTTTCATCACATATCGCAACGGCGTTCGTGACATCGACCTTAAGACCTACCGTTACCTCCAGGCGGAGGACTGGTTTCTCATTCCTCATGTCGTTGTGGAAGGCAGCTCGCCGGAGGCCGTTTCGGGGCTCCTCGCTGACGGAATGCATCTCACTTATATCCCGGCCGAGACGCCTGCTCAGGTGATGAACCATATCCCGTATATTTTCCACAATCCACGCGAGGCGTTTGTTTCCAGCGGTCCGCGCATCCTGCGCGCCAAGCTCGCGGGACTAGGCCTCGTGGAGGATCCGTGGGAAGGTGAATATTATCTATGGTCCGGACCGCAGGACGAGGCTCGATACCACGCTGTGGTTGAAGGCCTAACGGGCAACATGCAGTTGCGCATTCACCGCAACCGTCTGCTTTGGCGCCAATATCCAACCAAGGACGGACGTTGGGAGCTCGACCTGCCGTTTCAATCGACCGAGGCGGCGCACAATTACTGGTTGGAAGTCTGGGCAGGCGACGAGCTTGTGGCCATTTCGACCGTGTCGCGGAGTCGTCCCCTTCGCCATACGGCGCACGGCGGCGGCGACCGGATGAACCTCTATCACAAAATGAGTGCGCCCGGTTCGGACGGAAACCTGCTAATGCGAGGCGGGCAGCGTTTTTTATACGGACATTTTGGCTTCAACATCGGCTGGGGTGACACCCTTGAAACCCGACCTCCGGTGAAGGGACGGGAATGGTCTCCAGACGGCTACGAATGGGGCAACCCGACGATCGGAATCTCTCAAATCCGCCTCGCGCCACAGGTCCGTCTCCCCGGTCAACCCGAATTCGGCGTCTCGAAACCGCATCGTGCGGGCTACGCGCTCGCGGCCGAGGAGATGGCAGTCTTGCGGGAAAGTGTGGATCGAATGGAAGTGTTGGTGGATGGCCAGCGCAAGGTTGTGCCCACCACCTATCTCTCTGCGCATTCCACTTACTACATCCCACCGTGGAGCTTGGACGGCATCTCTACGATGCTGGTTACGACGACGCTCCGGACGAAGCAAGACGTCACGCTACCGCCCGGCGAAGGCGTTAGGTGGGTCGAGGCGATCACACGCTCTCCAAACTTTTGGGACACCTTGAGCGTGCGTTCGGGCAGGACGTGGCAGCACCTGAAACGGCGTCACACCAAGACGACCAGCGGACAGTTTGAGGCCGCCGTTCTGTGGCCCGATCCAGCGCAGAGCATCATATTGATCCCCCAACCCGGCGCATTCACCCGCCTCCAGGTTCGTGACACTACCGGCGGGCCGTCGTTGTCGCTCTCGACTTACATGGAGGGCGGCGATTGGGATGTAAATTCCACGATCACCTTTTCCTATCTCTACGCAGCGACTTCCCAGAAAGACACAGACATCGAAGCGGTCCTTGAGCCGGCATTGGCATTGTGGAGGCCGGACGATCCATCCGTGCTGCTCAATCTGTCGCGCGGACGGTTGCGGGACTGGTTCGGATTTCCTCGTGTGTCGGCAGATCGTTCGGCGGTCGCCTACAAGCTCGGTACGATCCCCGAGAAACTGGTGCTGCCCATCGCCGTCGAGGGGCTGTATGAACGCTGGCCGGCGTGGCTCGCTGGCGTCTCGTGGCGGCCGCTGGCACAATTGGAAGGCACGGCCTATGCTACTCATTTTCCCGACGCATCGGGATCAAGTTTCCAGGCGGGAAGTCTCGTCATGGTATCCAATCCAGCGATACAAATCGACGTGCGCCGCCTGGCCAGCCGGACGGTGGACCTCTGGGTCCATAACCCGACGACGCAGCCACAACGCTTCGAAATCACTCCGGTGCTTACTGCTGGAAAGCCCAAGACGCTTCTCCTGCAGCCGGGCGAAGATCACGAGGTGCGTTTCGAGCTTCCGTGATGGAACGGGAACCTGACGGAGCGGGCGATCCCCCACGAGTGCTTCCTTTATCTGATAATCCTCGCGACCGGCAAGATGCCTGAGTTCCGTTAGTGAAGTTGCTCTCCTGTCCTCCGACCGCAGGATGCGGAAAACCGCGTGCCCGGTGGTGTGGAAGGGTCACGGAGCGCAAACTCCGTAGCCCAATCCGATCTTGGCTCGCCGAGGAGGAGCGCGCGTCTTCGCCCCTTCCTTTTGGATTTACCAATCATTGCGTCACCCGCTCGTAGATCCTGTCTTTTTGCAGTAAAAATGCGCCTTGCTCTGGATGGACAAGACCTCCGCTTTCGAGATCGCGAAGAAGGCGTGTCTCCGGCACCGGAACGAGACCGTCTGTGCAGGACCACAAAACTCGTTCACCTGCCATGTCTTCCCAGACACATGCCTGAAAACCTTGCAGCCAGCCCAGCGGTCGGTGCATCCGGGGCCTAATAACGGCGAAACGGCGGTTGAGCGTCGCGAGATCGCCATTCTGCCCCAACAGTTCTGTGTCTCCTGTTCTGCCCTCCCATACGTGCAATCCGGCAAAAAGAGAGCTCCGCATGGCGAGAAACCGCCCATAATCAATTTCCTTAAGATCCAACCCGGATCGGTCGCCGTGGGGGCCGTGCGCGTAGGGCACCATGGACAGGCCGAAAAACGGCCACCGTTCGTAATGCCCGAGCCGCTCGCCAATGATTCCATGGGACGAAATACCGAACGGCGTCCATGCCTCAACGAATTGAGTGATGCCCATTGCCTGTAATTCGCGTTGGATCGCCAGGACTTCGCGAACTTGAGGCAGCCGCGCTCCGCCCTCCTCCGTGACGACCTCGAGACCTAGACTGTGATAGGCGTCCAGCCAAAGCCCTCGGACGCCAGCGTCGCGCACCAAGCGGATCGACTCAATCAGCTCCGCACGCACGGCGGGATTTTTCAGGTTGAGCACCACGAGGTCGTCCCCTTCGGCCAGACGCGTCGCGGTGAACCTCTCACGACGCGACAAGTTCGATTCTTTCGACACATGGAAGCCAAACCAGGCGAGCACCTTGATGTTCTCTTGCTCGGCAGCCGCGCAAAAGTCCCGCAGCGCCTCGATTCCGCCCCACTTCTCCGCAACCCGGTGGTTCCAAACGGACATACTGCTGAACTTGCCTCCCTCCGTCGCACTGCTTTCCCAGATGGGGCCGACGGAGACCCATTCGACACCCAGTGCCCGCAACATGGGCAGGAGCGGTTTTGTCAACTCAAACCGAGGTCCGGTCGCCACCATGAGTCCGGCATCGGGCAGCTTCAAGCCAGCTGCTTCGCGAACACGTTCCCGTTCGGCCCAGGCGATACGAAGCCAAAAGTTTCCAATGCTAACGGATGATGTTTCATGCACGCCATTCCGGGTAAGGAGAACGTCCCGCCAGACTCCGGTCGGCGGTGTGCCATCGAGAAAAGAGTGGTCTGTAACGACCAACGAGGGGTCCTCGCCACCCGCCTTGTGGCCCGCCATCTGAAGCGCGGGTTGGTCGAGCGAGACGAGTAATCCGTCGCCTGTGTCCGATACCTGAAATTCAAAGCCATCTAGCTTTCCGAAGCGACTATGAAGCCGGCCCTCCACCCAAGTGTCTACTTTTTTGTTTTGCGCCCGTTTGCGCGAGGGTGGGAGTGCGGGTTCGTCGGACCCCGGAAAGGTGGGGCCATCCCAAGGTGTGGGTGCGTCGGCCATGCCGGAGCGATAGAGTTGCGGGCCGTAGATGCTAGCGATCACGTGGGTTGTCTTTAGCGGGTTTCCACCCAAAATCCACCTGGCCGTCTCAACGATTTCGGCACCCGGGCGGTTCCATCCCTCCACGCGATACCGATAACGGAACCCGCTGAATGGCCATGAGTCGACCTGGCGTGAGGTCGCTTCGAAGGCCACGTAAAGTCGAACATTCGGAAGCGCCTCCGACCGGAACACAGCTTCGGCGGCCAGCGGTCCACTGCGAATGACTTGCAGGAGTGTCCAACGGCTGTGGCTGTCGTCGGTTTCCGCGAGCGCGACGTTGAGAATCGGGCGATCCGAGCCAACTGGCACTCCCTCAATCGAAACCGCACGAATTAGGTCACCGGCGGTTAACTCCGAGTCGTTGCCCAAGGTGATGAGG
>JBBRIO010000343.1:0-6124 GCA_038220855.1 Bryobacterales bacterium
GGCGGAGCCGGTGGCGGAGGTCCATCCGGGGGGGATCCCGGTGGCGGCGCAGATCACGATTGATGATTTTGTGAAAGTCGATCTCCGGGTTGGTCAGGTGAAGTTTGCCGAGCGGGTGAAGGGATCGGATAAGCTGCTGCACTTGAAGGTGGACATTGGCGAGGCGGAGCCGCGGACGATTGTGGCGGGGATTGCGCAGGTGTATGAACCGGAGACGCTGCTGAACCGTAAGGTGGTGATTGTGGCGAATCTGGCTCCGCGTAAGCTGAAGGGGATCGAGTCGCACGGGATGATTGTGGCGGCTTCGAGCCTGGATAGTAAAGCTACGCTCGCCGGCTTTCTAGAAGACGTTCCGGTGGGCGCTCGCCTGAAATAGATGCTAATTGACTCGCATTGCCATTTGGATGGGGCGAAGTTCGCCGAGGATCGGGATGCGGTGATTGAGCGGGCGCAGTCGGCGGGCGTGAAGCTGATGCTCGCGATTGGGACGGGCGACGGGCCGCCGGATCTCGAGGTAGCTGTGCGGTTGGCGGAACGGTATCCGTTTATTTTCGCGACGGCGGGGGTGCATCCGCACGATGCCGCGAAGTGGACGCCGGAATGTATTCCACAACTTCGGGAACTGATGCGACATCCAAAAGTTGTGGGCTTAGGCGAAATCGGTCTTGACTATCACTATAACTTCTCGCCGCGAGAGGTACAGCGGCGGGTATTTATCGAACAGATAGAGCTTGCGGTGGCGGCACGCAAGCCGATTGTGATCCATGCGCGGGAGGCGTGGGAAGATACATTTTCGATTTTGGCCGAACATTGGGAGCCGGCGGGTTTGCCGGGGATCATGCACTGCTTCACGGGGGGGCAGGCGGAGGCGGAGCGGAGCTTGGCGATGGGTTTTTTGATTAGCTTTTCGGGGATCGTCACTTATACGAAGGCACCGGAGGTGCGGGCGGCGGCGCGGGTGACGCCGCTGGATCGGATGCTGGTGGAAACCGACTCGCCTTATTTGGCGCCGCTGGCCCATCGGGGCAAGCGGAATGAGCCGGCGTTTGTGGTGGCGACGGCGGAGAAGATCGCGGAATTAAAGGGGATTTCGCTGGCCGAGGTGGCGGCGGCGACGACGGCGAATTTCCTGCGGTTGTTCCCGGCGTCGACAGAAGGATACACTGAGTGATCCCATGGGACTGAGCAAGCTAGGCCAAGCGTTTACGGCCCGCGAGATTTTCAAGCTTGTCGAGGCGGACATGCGCCGCGTCGAAGAAAAGATGGGCTTGGAGTCGATATCCTCGGTTGATGCGGTGACGGCGATCAATCGGCATCTGCAAAAGAGCGGCGGGAAGCGGCTTCGTCCGACGCTGGTGCTGCTTTCGTGCCAACTTTTTGGGGACGTGAACGAGGCTTCGATTGCGATGGCGGCGGTGGTGGAGATGGTGCACGCGGCGACTCTGGTGCATGATGACGTAATAGACGAAGCGAAGTCGCGGCGGAGCCATCCGTCGGTGAACGTTCTTTTCGGGAACCAAACGTCGGTGCTGGCGGGCGATTGGCTGTATATGCAGGCGTTTCAGATCGCGCTGCGGAGCCGGAATTTTCGGGTGTTGGATCTTCTGATCGGATTGACGCAGCTGATGGTGGAAGGGGAGTTGTTGCAGCTCGAGCGGTTGGGACGGATTGATATCTCCGAAGCGGACTACATGGAGTTGATCGACCGGAAGACGGCGAGCTTGTTCAACGTTTGCGCGCGGCTGGGGGCGATGGCGGGGGCGGCGGGCGAAGCGGACGAGGCGAAGTTGGGCGAGTTCGCTTGGAACCTGGGGATTGCGTTTCAACTCGTCGATGACGTGCTGGATTTCACTTCGCGGGAAAAGATTTTGGGTAAGCCGGTGGGCAACGATTTGAAGGAAGGCAAGGTGACGCTGCCGCTGATCTATGCGCTGGAAGAAGCCACTGCGACGGAACGGGTGCGCGTCGAGATTGTACTGCGGGAGCGGAGCTATGAGCACGTCCCGTTTGCGGAGATTCTAGCGATGGTGGCGAAGTATCGGGGCGTCGAGCGGGCGATGGAACGGGCGGCGATGTTTACGGAACGATCGCGCGTTTTGATTCACCAATTTCCGGACACGGCGTTTCAGCGGGCGCTGCTGAGTGTGACCGAACTGGTAACCAATCGCGATCATTAGAGTTTTATGACTGAACTGGAACTGACTCCGCAACAGGTAGTGGCCAAGCGGGAAGCTGGCGAGAAGATGTGTTTGATCGATTGCCGGGAGCAGGGCGAATGGGATCTGTGCCGGATTGAAGGGGCGAATCTGGTGCCGATGAACTCGGTGCCGGGTCGGCTGCAGGAGTTGGACGGGAAGGCCGATGATGAGTTGCTGGTGGTGTATTGCCATCACGGGGTGCGGAGCCTGAATGTAGTGAACTGGCTGCGGGCGCAAGGGGTGAGCAACTGCGTGTCGATGGCCGGTGGTATTGACCGATGGAGTTTACAGATCGATCCGATGGTCGGACGCTACTAGAATAGAGGGAATGAATCGGCGTACGTTTCTATCTTTGGCGTTGGCCGCGTCTGCGCGCGGACAAGCGGTAGCTCCCCCCAATATCCTGTTCATCATGGCCGATGATTTGGGTTATGGTGACTTGGGTTGTTTCGGGCAGAAGCACATTAAGACGCCGCATATCGACAAGCTGGCGGCGGCGGGGATGCGGTTTACGGAGGCCTATGCGGGTTGCACCGTTTGCGCGCCTTCGCGGAGCGTGTTGATGACGGGTAAGCATACGGGGCATACGTCGGTGCGGTCGAACACCGGGGGGGTTCCGTTACTGCCCGAGGACATCACGATTGCCGAGGTGTTGCGGACGGTTGGTTATAAGAGCGGCTGCTTTGGCAAGTGGGGCCTGGGGGACGTGGGGACGGCCGGCGTGCCGACGAAACAAGGGTTTGACGCATTCTACGGCTATTTGCACCAGGTTCATGCGCATTTCCAATATCCGGGCTATTTGATCGATGACGAGGAGTTGCAGCCGGCACCGGGGGGGGCGGGGGCGCAGTACGCCAACGACGCGATTGCGGGGTTGGCGAACGGGTTTATTCGGCAGTACGCGCGGAAGAAAACGCCGTTTTTCTGTTACGTGCCATTCACGCTACCGCACCTTGAACTGCTGGTGCCGGGGGATTCGATGGTGCCTTACGACGGGAAAATCCCTGAGGGTGAGCCGTTCGTTGATGCTAAGCGCCATTACGCCAATCAGGCGAAGCCGCGGACGGCTTACGCGGGGATGGTGTCGCGTTTGGACGGCTACGTCGGCCAGTTGATGGCGACGCTGGAGAGCGAGAAGCAAATGGAGAACACGATCGTGTTTTTCTGCAGCGACAATGGCTCGGCGACGGCGTTGTGGAACGATGGGGGATTCTTCAACTCGACGGGCGGGTTGCGGGGGCATAAGCAAAATTTTTACGAGGGTGGGATTCGGACGCCGATGATTGTCCGGTGGCCGGGAAAGGTGAAAGCCGGGGTTGTGAGTGCGCAGCCGTGGATGTTCCAGGACGTGCTGCCGACGTTGGCGGAGTTGGCCGGGGCGAAGGCGCCGGCGGACATTGACGGCGTCTCGGTGGTGCCCACTTTACTGGGTAAGGGCAAGCAGGTGCAACCGGAGTATCTGTACTGGGAACTGCCGAAGTTCTCGGCGATGAAAGGCGACCCATTGGAAGAAGTTCCAATGCAAGCGGTGCGGATGGGGAAATGGAAGGCGGTGCGTCCGCAGGCGAATGGGACGTTGGAGCTGTACGATCTGAGCAAAGATCCGCTCGAAAAGACGAACGTGGCGGCGCAGAATCCGGCGGTGATGACGAAGATTGAGGGCATTTGCAAGACGGCGCGGGTGGTTCCGCGTCGGCAGTTGCAACCGGATAACTGGCAGTGGCACTAGAAATGGCTTGAACTTTTCGCGGATCGATTGCGTTGTTTCGAGCAGATGATCCGCGGACTGTTCGTCGTCAGTGTTTTGCTTTCGGTTGTGAGCTGGTACACGACCTTCGAGGGCATGGCTCTTTACCTATCGCGTTGGTTTGCGCTGCTGGCTTCGCTGGGGGTGCAGGGTGCTTTGTTGTTTACGGCTTGGTTGCTGGGCAGCAATCGGGCGGGGCGGACGCAGATCGTGGTCGTGTATTCGATCACGGCGCTGGTGTCGGTCGCGTTTTCCTATGTGAGCTTGTACACGTGGTTTGCGCAGCGCGAACGACCTGCGCTGGTGCAACGGCAATTGTTTGACCGGCTTGCGGTGGCGGCGCAGCAAGCGGACGAGACGTTGACGGCGGCTGGCGGGGAGGCGCGTAAGCACGTCATTGCGCTGGAGGAGATGACCGAGGCCGAGAAACGGGTTGGGTCTTTGGCGAAGGCGGTGGATGCGGATCCGTACTTGGCGAAAGTGCGGGAAGCGGTGGCGCAGGAGGCACAGGGGAGGGAAGGATCGGGGGAGGGGGCACGCTATTCGGCGTTTGCGCGGTATGCGCGGTTGGCGCAGCAAACGCAGGCCCAGATTGATGGGGCGCGTCAGAGGCTGGTGCAGTGGCGGAGCCTTGCCCGGCCTACGGATTCGAGTTCGGAGCAGCTACGGGGCTTCCATGCGGCGTACGATGGCATTCCCTGGGCCGAGGTGACGGCGACGTTGCATAACGGCGCGATTGCGCGGCCAGCGGTTCCTTCGTTGACGGAGTTTGTTGATCAAACGGGCTCTGGGCAGGAGGATTTGATGCTGGCGTTTACGGAGCTGTTTTCGGCACCGACGGGCCGGCATGTTTTTTCGTTGGCGCTGGCGGCGTTTATCGACGTGATTATTATCTTGATCGCTCTCGTGAGTAGCGGCGCGCCGGAGTCGCAATGGGCCAGCGGGGCGGCGGCTTTGGATTCGCTGGACGCGCAGGTTTTCGCGCGGGACCTGCTGCGAAAGGTGCGAGTGGCGCCGGGTGGGCTGGCGCGGATTTCGGAGGAAGGGCTGAGCCCGGGGGAGACGCAGTTGCTACTCCTGTTGAGCAATCGCGGCTTGGCGACCCAAGCCGATGGGGGCTTTTTGCTAGACCCGGGGTACCATGCTTCGTTGGTGGAAGGATTGGCCGTTCGCGGGGTGCCGCTGCGAGCTAGCCGAGCGGCTGCTGTGTAACTGGCCGGTGAATAGTATAATCCCTAGTAGGAAATAGGGATTCCCTCCGCCACTCTCTTCATGACCATCTCTGTAAAGGGCGAATACGCCCTGCACGCGTTATACGATCTTGCCGCCCACGGCGGCACCACACCGAGCAAGATTGCTGAAATTGCCCGTCGGCAGAAGATTCCCCAGAAGTTTTTGGAATTGATTTTGGCGGGACTGAAGCAGGGCGGATTCGTCGAATCGCGGCGCGGGGCCGATGGGGGCTATTTGTTGGCCCGACCGGCGGATGCGATCACGATTGGCGAAGTGGTTCGTCACATTGACGGGGGGCGGAATGGGGCGATCGGGTCGGCGAAACGACGAGGCGAAAGCCCGTTTACGGAGATGTGGGGCCGGGTGGATCAAGCGGTTTCCGACGTGATCGATCAGACAACGATGGCTGAACTCGCGTTGCGGTGGAAAGAGCGCCAAGGAAAGTATATTCCCAACTGGGACATTTAAACGGAAGGACTGCGACTTATGATTTATCAGGACAACTCACTAACAATTGGGAACACACCCTTAGTTAAGCTCAACCGGGTGGTGACGCCGGGCGGGGCCAACGTCTACGCCAAGATTGAGGGCCGGAATCCGGCGTATTCGGTGAAATGCCGGATTGGGTCTTCGATGGTATGGGACGCGGAGAAGCGGGGGCTGTTAACTCCAGGGAAGGAGATGGTGGAACCGACGAGCGGGAACACGGGGATTGCCTTGGCTTTTGTGGCGGCCGCGCGGGGCTATAAGATCACGCTGACGATGCCGGAGACGATGTCGATAGAACGACGGAAGGTTTTGAAGGCATTCGGTGCTAATTTGGTGCTGACGGACGGCCCGCTGGGGATGAAGGGCGCGATCGCCAAAGCGGAGGAGTTGGTGGCGCGGGATCCGAATCGCTACGTGCTGCTGCAGCAGTTTAAGAATCCGGCGAATCCGGCGATTC
>JBBRIO010000344.1:0-6107 GCA_038220855.1 Bryobacterales bacterium
TGGTTCTCTTCCCCCCGTTCCAATCCAACAGGAAACGGCACGCCAGAGATGTTTCGGACGAAGCCGCCGGGAAGCGTCTTCGTCTTCACCGTCCCCCTCATCGGTGGTGCCTTCGGGGGCATACAGCGGCTCATTCCTCTGAAAAAGACAGACACTGTTTGCCTCGCCACGCTGGGACGGGAAGGCTCAATTGAATGCGTTTCGGCCCCGCGCCGAACCAAAGTGCTGGACGTATCCCAGGTCGGTGGGATGGCCACCCTGACGCTGCAGTTCGTGTAGCCTAAAGATGGATTAGCCCGGCTCAACCTCGGCAAGAAATCCTGGAAGGGCAGAAGAGCGATTTACAATAGCGTCATCACGGAGCGGTCTGCTAAGTGATTGAGAAGGATGGTGGGCCTGTGGAGACTCGAACTCCAGACCTCTACCGTGTCAAGGTAGCGCTCTAACCAACTGAGCTACAGGCCCATCGGACGCGAAATTGTAGATTAGCACAGTTCGGGGCGGCACGCTAGAATAGAAGAAGGAATTCCCATGCCAGCGCCCGTACTCTCCATCGTCATCCCGATTCACAACGAGGAGCCGGCGATCCTCCCCCTCTACGACCGCTTAACGCGAGTCCTCGAAGCCCTCGGCAAATCCTACGAGATTCTCTTCATCGACGACGCCTCCACCGACCGCTCCTTCGACCTGCTCGCCAACCTCTGCGAAACCGACGGACGCTTGAAAGTCATCCGCCTCCGCCGCAATTTCGGCCAAACCGCCGCCCTCGCCGCCGGATTCGATGAAGCCGTCGGCAGCATCATCATCTCCCTCGACGGCGACCTGCAGCACGAACCGGAAGACATTCCCCTGCTGCTCGAAAAAATCGAACAAGGCTACGACATCGCCAGCGGCTGGCGCAAAAACCGGATCGACAACGCCGTCACCCGCAAAATCCCCTCCCGCATCGCCAACTGGCTCATGGCCAAGGCCAGCGGCATCGAACTCCACGACTTCGGCACCACCTTCAAAGCCTACCGCGCTGAAATCCTCAAAGACGTAAACCTGTATGGCGAACTCCACCGGTTCATTCCCGCCCTCGCCAGCTTTTACGGGGCCCGCATCGTCGAAGTGCCCATCAAGAATGTGCCCCGCGGCGCCGGAGCCAGCCACTACGGCCTCGAACGGACCATGAAGGTGTTTTTTGACATCATCACCATCCGCTTTCTGCTGACGTACTTCACCCGCCCGATGCACTTCTTCGGCAAGTTCGGCATGCTCGGTCTCACCTCGGGCGGTGCCATCATGACCTACCTGCTCGTCTATAAGCTCCTCGACTTCCAACGCGATCTGGTCACCGACCACGGCCCCCTCATGGTCCTCGGTGCGATCCTCGTCCTCGGCGGTCTCATGCTCTTTTCTACCGGCTTGCTCGGCGAAATCATGATCCGGACTTACTTTGAAAGCCAGGGCCGGCGGATCTACGCCGTCCGCGAAGTTCGGGCCCGCAAAGACGGGGTCGCAAGCCGCTAGAATAAGTTCATGCTGCTCGGCGCCGTTACCTACAACATCTGTAAGGATTGGGACCTCGAAACCCTCATCACGAACCTCGAAAAGGCCGGTTTTGAAGCCGTCGAGCTTCGAACCCAGCACGCTCATAAGGTGGAGCCCACCATCTCCGCCGCCGAGCGGGAGAAGGTAAAGCAGCGTTTCGCCCGCAGCAAAGTGCGCCTGCTCAGCTTCGGCACCACCGCCGAGTTCCAGTCGCCCGACCCCGCCATTCGCGTAAAAAACGTAGCCGATGCCAAGGCCTTCATCGACCTGGCGCACGACACCGGCGCCTGGGGCGTTAAGGTCCGCCCCAACGGCTTTCCACCCAACGCCGACAAGGACGCAACCATTCGTAACATCGGCGAGTCCCTCCGCGAGTTAGGCGAATTCGGCGCCGGCAAAGGCGTCGAGATCTGGCTCGAGGTCCACGGCAAGGAGACCCAGAACCCCCCGGTCGCCGCCGCCATCATGCGCGCGACGAAACACCCCAACGTCGGGCTCTGCTGGAATTCGAACCCCACCGATCTGATCGGCGGTTCCATCAAAGCCAATTTTGACTTGCTCCGCCCTTGGATCAAAAACGTTCATATCAACGAGTTGGCCGGCCCCTACCCCTACCGCGAACTCTTCAGCCTGCTCCGCAAAAGCGGCTACGAACGCTACACCCTCTGCGAAGTCGCCGAAAGCAAGGAACCGGAGCGGTTTCTACTCTGGTACGCCGCCCTCTGGCGCGAATTGAACCGGGCCTAAAGTGGCCGCCGAAACCAGCGATCCAGAATCGCCGGGCCCAGCCGAACTCCAGCGTACGAAACCATCATCGCGAAGAGGGCGATCGAAGTAGCGATCGTCCAATAGCGCCGGCCCGGCGTCGGCCCCACGCTAACCACCGGCCGCTCTTCTCCAAATACAAGCTCCATCCGGAAGTCCACCAGTACGTTGCCAAGCCGCTGTTGCCGATTTTCAATCGTCAACTGGTAGTCCCCCGCCCGGTCAAGCTTCACCCGGCGCCTTCCGCCGATCTGGTACCCGCTGTCAAACGCCGCGCTGCTCCCTCGGCGATCAATCACCAGCACCCGAACCGCCGCCCCGGGATCCTTCACAGTCCAATTCAGGTCCAACGCCGCCTTCTGTTGCTGCAACGGAAAGTCGTAGCTCCGAGACCGCATCGCGTCAATCCGCACCAGTTCCTCCAGCAGGATCACCCTGCGCGGTTCCGCCCCCACCCCAGCGGCCAACAGCGCAAAGGCGGCCAGCAATCTCATTGCACCCCGTACACGGTCTGCCCGCCCAGAAACGTCATCCGCACCCTCACCTTTGGAATTTCCATCTCTGGAACCGTCATCACGTCCGAACCCAACACCAGAAAATCCGCTACTTTGCCCACTTCCAGCGAGCCCTTGCTCTTTTCCTCAAACGCGGCGTAAGCTCCCCCGAGCGTGAACGAATGCAGCGTCTCGGCCCGCGTCAGCCTCTGATCCGGAATCCAACCGCCCGCCGGGAAGCCCTTCTGATCCTGCCGCGCTACCGCTGCAAAAAAACCATAAAACGGATTCGGCTCTTCCACCGGAAAATCGCTGCCGTTCGCAAACTTCACCCCGGTATTCAAGAACCGGCGCCACGCGTAAGCCCCCATCAGCCGGTCCGGCCCCATCCGCTTGGCCGCCCAACGCATATCCGACGTCGCATGGCTCGTCTGCATCGACGCAATCACCCCAAACCGGCGAAATTTCTCAAAATCCGGCAGCGAAACCGCCTGCGCATGTTCAATCCGGAACCGCTTTTCGTTACCCTCCCCCAACACCACCCCGTAGGCGTCCAAGGCCACCCGATTCGCCCGGTCGCCGATCGCATGCGTCGCCACCTGGAACCCTTTCGCCACCGCCTCGCGCGACACTTTCTCAATCGTCGCCTGCGGCAGTATCAGCAACCCAGAGTTCTCCGGATCGTCCGAATACGGCTGCCAAAACGCCGCCCCCCGCGATCCCATCGCCCCATCCGCCACCAACTTAATCGTCCGCACCGTCAGAAATTCGCCAATCTCCGGGCCCGATCGCAAATATTGCTGCCACAGCGCCCCCTCCCCGCCAATCATCGCATTCACCCGCACCGGCAACATCTTTTCCGCGATCAACTGCTTATACGCTCGAATCACCTGCGCCGAAACCCCCGCGTCGTGCACCGACGTCATGCCCAGCTTGGCGCATTCCACCGCCGCCGCCCGCAATCGCTGCCGCACCTGCTCGTCGGTCGCCGACGGAATCTTCGACCCCACCAAACCCTGCGCCCGATCAATCAAAATCCCCGTCGGTTCCCCTTTGGCATCCCTGATAATTTTGCCGCCCATCGGGTCCGGCGTCGCTTTCGTAATGCCCGCCAACTGCAGCGCCGTCTGATTCACCCACGCCGCATGGCCGTCCACCCGCGTCAAGTACACCGGATGGTCCGGCGCGGCCTTGGTCAACGCCGTGTGATTCGGGAATTCTCCGCCGACCCAATTCGTTTGGTCCCAAGCCCGGCCCTGCACCCAACTTCCCGCTGGCAACCCACCCGCCCGCCGAGCCACAATCGCTGCCACCTCGGCGATGCTACCCACACTCCGCAGGTCAAACGTCTCCACCATAAATCCAAAATTGGCCATATGGACGTGACTGTCAATCAGACCCGGAATCACCGTCGCGCCACCCAGGTCAATCACCCGCGTCTGCGGCCCCACGTGCTCCGCCACCGAGTCGCCCACCGCGATAACTTTCCCGCCCCGCACCGCCATCGCCTTGGCCTTCGGCTGCTGTGGGTTAACCGTATAAATGTTGGCGTTTACAATAGCGAGCTCCGCGATTTCCGGAGCCGCGAAAAGCCCCCCTGCTACCACCAAAAAAAGCATTAAAATAGGGACCATGGAAGAAAGTATGGCACACGAGCAAATGGCGGCTCTTTCGGTCGAACTGCCGACGTGGAAAACGGCGGCCTCCTGGATCTGCGCCATCCTCATCGGCCTGCTTTTCCTCGTCGCGGGCGTCTGGAAACTCACCGACCACCTCGGAGCCGCCGCCCGGATGACCCAAGCCCTCGTCCCCGCCCAACTCAGCGTTTTCACCGCCGTTTTCTTCGGCACGGCCGAAATCTTTTCCGGCATTCTCATCCTGATTCCCCGCTACCGCCGCTGGGGCGCCTGGCTCATCAGCCTAATGCTGATCGCCTTCATGATCTACATCGGCTATTTTTACAACCAACTCCTCGGCGCCGATTGCACCTGCTTCCCTTGGGTTAAGCGCGCCGTCGGGCCGATGTTTTTCTATAGCGACGCGGCCATGTTGGCCCTCGCCGCGGTCGCCGGTTGGTGGGCCCGCCCGAGCGAAGGAACCCGCGGCGCCCTCATCATCGCCGCCTGCGCCGCCCTCTTCGCCGGAGTTTCCTTCGGCATCACCGAATCCCGCCAAACCGGTACCAAGGCGCCCGACGTCATCACCGTCGACGGCCAACCCGTCTCCCTCCAACAAGGAAAAATCTTTCTGTACTTCTACGATCCCGAGTGCGCCCACTGCGACCAGGCCGCCCGACGCCTCGCCAAACACACCTGGAGCGGAGTAAAGATCTACGGCTTACCCTCCCGCGTTCCCCAGTTCGGCAAGTATTTCATGGATTCGACCGGCTTGAAGGCAGGAAACTCGCCCGAACACGATTCATTAAAAAAACTCTTCCCCTTTGGGGACCCGCCTTATGGGATCCTACTCGAACACGGTCGTCAAAAGGCATCTGTGCTTCGATTTGATGAAACCGAGCCCGAGACATCGTTGCGCCAACTCGGTTACATCGAGTAGGAAAGTGTCCTTTACATGAATTCTGAGTCCGCTTCCCCCTCAGGGACGCAATCGCTGCGAACCCGTTTCCCGCTAGCAGATCGAAACCAGTTCTACCGGACGGCCCAAGGCCTCACCCTGTCGTCGCTGGGGATTGGTACCTATCTCGGGCCTATCAACGACGAAATGGATCGATCGTACATGTCGTCCGTTCGAGCCGCCCTGCGTCAGGGCATCAATGTGATCGACACGGCCCTAAACTACCGCCATCAACAGTCCGAACGCGCCATCGGCCGGGCGCTGGAGTCGCTCCAGCAAGGGGACGAGATCCACCGCAGCCAAATCGTTCTCTGCTCCAAGGCCGGCTATCTGGTCCCCCAAGCCATCCCCACCGAGGCGCTGCAACCCGGAGACATCGTCGGCAAAACCCATTGCCTGGCGCCGGCTTTTCTCTCCGACCAACTCACCCGGTCGCTGCATAATCTCCGTGTCAAAAAGTTGGACGTCTTCTATCTCCACAATCCGGAAATGCAGCTGTCGTTCCTGCACCTCGACGAGTTCTATCGGCGCATGCGCATCGCCTTTGCCGCTTGTGAGGAGCTAATTGCCGCCGGGAAAACAGCCTTCTACGGCATCGCCACCTGGGACGGACTGCGGCGCCGATCCGGCGACAACGACGGGCTCCAACTGGCCCGCCTGGTGGCCCTGGCCCGCGAGGTCGGCGGGCCCAATCATCAGTTCCGCTGTGTCCAATTGCCCGTAAACTATTCGATGAACGAA
>JBBRIO010000345.1:0-6105 GCA_038220855.1 Bryobacterales bacterium
CCAGCGACTTCGCACACCCGCTCCAGTAGCGGTTCAATCGTGGCAAAGATCGTCTCCTGCTGCGGAAAACTCATCTCTAGGTCGATCTGCGTGAACTCCGGCTGACGGTCGGCGCGCAGGTCTTCATCGCGGAAACAACGAACGATCTGGAAATACTTTTCAAACCCGCTGATCATCAGCAACTGCTTGAAGATCTGCGGTGACTGCGGCAACGCGTAAAACTCTCCCGGACTGAGACGCGAGGGAACCAGAAAGTCCCGTGCCCCTTCCGGAGTCGACTTCGTCATGAACGGGGTTTCGATTTCCAGGAAGCCCTGGCCGTAGAGCACTTCGCGGATCGCAAAACTGAGCTTGGACCGCAGCATAATGTTCCGCTGCATCCGGGGCCGGCGCAGGTCGACGTAGCGATACTTGAGCCGCGCGTCTTCGCTGACGTCCACGCTATCTTCCATCGGGAACGGCGGCGTCTTGCTCTCGTTCAGGATCCAAAGCTTTTCGACGACGATTTCCACTTCGCCCGAAGGGATATCCGAATTGATCGTGTCCGCGTCACGGAGCACGACGCGGCCCTCGACGGCGATCACGAACTCGCTACGAAGGATCCCGGCCTTTTCATGGACGGCAGAGAAGGCTTCGTCGGAGTGGAAGACGAGTTGCGTAACACCTTCGCGGTCGCGGAGGTGGATAAAGATCACCCCGCCGAGGTCGCGGCGGCGATGCACCCAACCCATCAGGAGCGAGCGGGAGCCGGCGTCGGAGGCGCGCAATTGCCCGCATGAGTGCGTGCGGCGAAGCTCTCCCAGGAAATCCAAAGGTACTTGTTCAGGCATGGAATGAGATGAAACGAGGCGTGGAGCCCCTAAAAAAGGCTATCTTGATAGTTTCGCAGATTGATATGGGGTGTGCACGGACGTTCGCCATTTTCGCGCTGAGTTTGGCCGCCTGGGGACAGCGCCTCCAGGGCGATGTTGAATTCTTTGGCCATCGGGGTCTCGACGAAGCCAAGCTCCGCGCCGCCATCGACGCTTCCCGTTGGTCGCCCGGAACTGTCCGCTCGGCATTGGCGACGGCCCGCGTCAATACCACCGACGTAGCCATCATCTGTTGCGACGACCAACGGCGCAAGGTCCTATTCGTAGGCATCCCCGGAGCCTCATATCGCCCTTTCTCGTACAACCCCGAGCCGGTCGGCCCCCAACGTCTGGGCCGAGAGGCCCAACGTCTCGCCGATGCCGCCGATCGCTCGATCGAACAGGCGGTCCGCCGCGGCGGCGACGCCGCCAGCGAGGACGATTCGACCGGCTACGCTCTGATCAAGGATCCCGCGGCCCGGAAACAGCAACTGCTCATACGGCAATACGCTTTAGCGCACGAGTCGGAACTCCGCAACGTCCTCGCTTACTCCGCCCACGTCCGTAGCCGGCAAGTCGCCAGCGAGTTCCTGGGCTACTCGGGGCCGCCTCGCCCATCCAGATCGCCGGCCTCGTCGCCGCTGCCAGCGACCCCAACGGCACCGTCCGCAACAATGCCACCAGGGCCATAGGAGTGCTTGTACGATCCGACGCGCGGTGGGCGACAGAGATCCCGATCGCCCCTTTCGTGGCCATGGTCCGTTCCGGAGTCTGGACCGACCGTAACAAAGCCGTCGCGCTGCTTGAAGCACTCACCGCCAGCCGTGACCAGGCAACGCTCACCTTAGTTCGGGAAGGCGCCGAATCGGCCCTTCTAGAAATGGCCAGTTGGAAGCTGGTTGGCTGGTCCTACAGCGCCCGGGTAGTCGTCGGTCGCCTCCGAGGCATCCCCGAGGAGAAACTCCAGCAGCTTGCCGGCACCGGTCCCCTACCCCTAGGTAACCCGAAAGATTGACTCGATCGGCAATCCGAACGCTTTCGCAATCGCAAACGCCAACGGCAAGCTCGGGTCATATTTCCCTGTCTCGATCGCGTTCACCGTCTGCCGAGAAACCGCCAGCACGGCAGCCAATTCGCCTTGCGACCAGCCCTTATCGGCACGAAGAACCCGCAAGGAATTGTTCATCGGTACTGCTTGCTCTTGTGCCATAACACCGCCGCCCGCAGGGGTTCAATCAGAATCAGCGTTGTCGGCGAGATGTTCCATTGGAACTCACGAGCCAATGCTCCCAAGGTAACCGCCGCAAAGATGGTCACCGCATAGGCCACCGAAAGCGCCTCCCAATGCAACCGGCGTTCGAATTCATCGACACCGTGCAAGTATCGAACCCACCAGACGCCGATTAAAGCAAAGCCGAGCGCCGGCGCAACCACCCGCAGAGCGGACACAAGCGGCTCGGGCATCGAGAGTAGACGCGCCAAAACTGGCACCACCACGACCGCGATCAGAGTTAACAAAGTTCGGTTCTGGTAAAGACGGCCGGCACGTGACTCAGTGCCGAAGGTGCCCAAGAAAAAAATTGTAGATGCAGACCAACGGGGGGATTCTCTTTCCATAATCAAAGCGTAAAGCTAACTTTACTATTTATCAAGGATCCTTTACAGTCTCGATGTGAATTTCGCTCCGGACCGAATTGGCCAGAAAACACTCGTGATGCGCCTGCTCGTGCAGCTCTCGATACTCCTCAGCACTCGGCAGCCTTTCCACCCGAAAAATGGCAATGCGGCCGCAGCGTGACCGTTGCCATCACCATTCGCCCGGCCGCGTCCTCCGCCATCCGCCCTTCCGCCGCGTCCCGATAAGAATCGACGCAGGACCCCGCCTTCGCCGCAATCGACAAAAACCAAAGCATGTGGCAACTCGCCAAAGAGGCCACAAAAAGTTCCTCCGGATCCACCGCGCTTGGGTCCGAGAAAGGTACCCGCACATTCTCCGGAGAGGACGACAAACGCCAATTCGCCCCACCATCGAAAGCAACCGCATGGCGGCGAGAGTACCGGTTATCGACAAACCGCTCCTCCCCCCGCAGCCATTCGATCGCCGCCGAGTGAACCGACACTACCCCAAGCTCCCAGCCAGTTCCGCCGCCGTCACTGGTACCTGCTCCCCCGTCGCCAAATTCTTCAGCCCAAACCGCCCCGCCGCAATCTCGTCATCGCCAATCAGCAAAGCGTACCGAGCCCCCGACTTACTCGCCAGTTCCAAAAGTTTCTTAAACTTACCCGCCGGAGCAACTTCCACGCTTTTGCCCGCCTGCCGCAAGCCCTTCGCCATCCGGGCCCCCGCGTTAAAAGCATCTTCTGTCATCGGCGCGACAAACAGGTCCAGGGGCTTCGGCTCAAACCCAGCCGGTTTAGCATCCTCGACCGCCATCAGCAAACGGTCCTGGCCAATCGAAAACCCAATCCCCGGCGCCGGCACCTTCGAGCCCAACGACTCAGCCAGCCCGTTATAGCGCCCGCCACCACAAATCGCGTTCTGCGCACCCAACGCCCCATGCAAAAACTCAAAAGTCGTATGGGTGTAATAGTCGAGTCCCCGAACCAACCGCGGATTCACTTCGTAAGCGATCCCCCGATCGGTCAAGTAACGGCACACCGCCGCGAAGTGATCCCGGCAAGTATCGTTCAAAAAATCATGAATATTGGGCAGCTTCTCGACAATCGGCTGATCCTGCGGATCCTTCGAATCGAGAACCCGCAAGGGGTTCGTCACCGCCCGCCGTTGCGAATCCACCGACAGCTCCGGCAGATGCGCCGATAGCCGTTCCTTCAGTTCGGCCACATAACGCCCGCGCGATTCCGGATCACCCACCGAGTTAATCAGCAGCCGCGAATCGGAAATGCCACACGAGCCCAGCAAGGTCGAAACCAGTTCGATGATCTCAGCATCCAGCACCGGCGAATCGTTGCCAATCGCCTCGGCACCAATCTGGAAAAACTGCCTATACCGGCCCTTCTGCGGCCGTTCCCTCCGAAACATCGGTCCCAGATAGTACAGCCGTTTGGTCCCTGGAATCTGGTCCAGCCGATGCTCGATGTAGGCGCGAATCACGGACGCCGTATTCTCCGGCCGCAACGTCAACTTCGAGCCGTCCTTGTCGTCAAAGGTATACATCTCCTTTGAAACGATGTCCGTCTCTTCGCCTACCCCGCGCGAAAACAGCGCCGTCTCTTCAAAGATCGGGGTGCGAATCTCGTGATAGTTGAACGAGCGAAACACCTCACGTGCCGTCGCCTCCACCTGATTCCAAACACCGGAAACGGGCGGCAGGATGTCGCGTGTGCCCTTAACTGCTTTGATCATTCTTGTAAGTTTGTCCTAAGTTAACGTAGTGGGCGGCATTCGAACGGAAGCGCTCCTGCTCTTCAGCCGACACCTCGCGGCGCAGCTTCGCGGGCACCCCCATCACGAGCGATCCCGGCGGAATCTGCATCCCTTCCGGAACCAGCGACCCGGCCGCCACCACCGAACCTCGCCCCACCCGAGCACCGTTCAGCACAATCGCCCCGATGCCGATCAGCGAATCGTCTTCAATCACGCAACCATGCAGGACCACCGCATGACCCACTGTCACCCGCTCGCCGACGTGACACTCATGGAGCAGGTGCTCCACATGCACCACGGCGTTGTCCTGAATATTCGAATCGTCGCCGATAAATATCTTGTTCACGTCGCCCCGCAGCGTCGCATTCGGCCAAATGCTTACACGTTCACCGAGCGTTACGTGCCCGATGACGATGGCAGCGGGATCGACGTAGGCAGAATCGGCCACCGTGGGGAGAATACTTTTGAATGCGCGAATCATGAGGCTGACTTCGATATTATCGCGCAGGGCTCAACTACAATAGGAGAATGCTGCGGATTCTTTGTCTCTGGGCCGCTCTCGCCGTCTGCCTCACGGCCGCTAAGCCATTTGATATCGATGGGTTAATGCGCATGAAGCGCCTTTCGGACCCCCAACTGTCTCCGGATGGAAAAACGGTCCTCTTCGTCGTCCAAACGGTCGATTTGGCCGAAAACAAGAAAACGAGCCAGATCTACAGAATTCCACTCGCGGGCGGCACCCCTTTCGCCCTCTCGACCGAAGGCAGCAACGATCGCCCCCGTTGGTCCCCCGATTCCAAGAAAATCGCCTACCTCTCCGACCGCGGCGGCTCCTCTCAAATTTGGATGATGAACGCCGACGGCACCAGTGCCAATGCCGTCACCAAAATCGCCACCGAGGCCGCCGGACTCACCTTTTTCCCCGACGGCAAGCGGATCCTGTTCGTCAGCGAAGTCTATCCCGAGTGCACCGACGAAGCCTGTAACGAAAAGAAGCTAGCCGACGAAAAAGCAACCAAAACTAAGGCCCGCGTCTATACGTCCTTGCTCTATCGCCATTGGACCACTTGGCAATCGAAGCGTCGTAGCCATCTGCTCGTCGTGCCCGCAGAAGGCGGCCCGAGCAAGGATCTCACTCCCGGTCCTTTCGAAGTGCCCACCTTCTCCCTTGGCGGACCCGACGGATACGCCATCTCGCCCGATTCCAAAGAGGTCTGCTACGTCGTCAATACCGACGCTGACCAAGCACTGTCCACCAATAGCAACCTCTACACCGTCGCCCCCGATGGAGGCGAAGCGACCAAGATCACTAGTACCCCCGGTGCCGATGTATCCCCAACCTACTCTCCCGATGGCCAGTGGATCGCTTGGCGCGCCCAAAAGACCGCCGGCTATGAAGCCGACCGCTGGCGACTCTTCGTCATGAAGCGCACCGAGGGCAAGGTCCGCGATCTCACCGAAGGCATCAATTTAAATATCCAAAGCTTGACCTGGACGCCAGACTCGACACGCCTGTTCTTCACCGTCGAAGACCGCGGCCGTCAGAGCATCCAAATGTTCGTGATCAACGGTGCCGGCAGCGCTCGGTCCATCGTCTCCGGCAACGCTACCTACGACGACATGCAGTTCACGCCCGACGCTAAGACCATCGTCTTCACCCAGCAAAGCGGCTCCCGGCCTACCGAAATCTACCGCGTCAACTCCGCCGACGGGCAGATCTCTCCGCTGACGAAGATGAACGATGTTGTCGTCTCCGACTACGACCTACCCAACTTCGAGGAACTCACAGTCAACGGTGCCGAAGGTGCCAAGGTGTCGAGTTTCGTACTCAAGCCCCCCGGTTTCAATCCCCAGCAGAAGTACCCT
>JBBRIO010000346.1:0-6074 GCA_038220855.1 Bryobacterales bacterium
GGGCTTCGGCCAGCGGTTTCTGCCGCTCGGCGATGTTGCGGCGGGCTCGTTCGATTGCGCTGGCTAACCGTTCCTTCTCGATGGGCTTCAGCAGGTAGTCCATGGCCTCAAGCTGGAACGCTTCCACGGCATAGTTGTCGAAGGCCGTGGCGAGGATGAAGTGGGGAAGCGGAATGTTCTTTTCCCGGAGACGCTTGATGACGCCGAGGCCGTCCAGGCCGGGCATCTGCACGTCCATAAAGACGAGGTCGGGTTCGATATCTTCGATGAGCTTGACCGCTTCGATGCCGTTCGCGGCGGTAGCGGCGATCTCGATTTCCGGGAAATCACGGAGTAGGAACGCGAGTTCATCGCGGGCCAAGGCCTCATCATCCACGAGGATGGTGGTGATGGTTTGCACGGGAGCAGTGACGCGACTTTGCATTCCGATGCTAGGATAGCAGGGCGGGGGAAAGTTTTTCGCTGCGCGTCTTTTTTACATGAAAGTTCTGGTTATTGGCGGCACGCTTTTCATTGGACGCTTACTGGTAACCGAGCTGGTGAAGGCTGGTCATGACGTCACGGTGCTGCATCGCCGCGCCACGCACGACCTGGGTTCGGTGGGCAAGAAGACGATTGCGAACTTGATGGCGGACCGGAACGATCCGGCGCAGATCCGGACGGCGCTGGCCGGGCAGAAGTTTGAAGTGGTCTTCGACAACGTCTATGACTGGGAGCGAGGCACCACGGCGGCTCAGGTGGAGGCGACGGCTTTGGCCGTAGGCGATACTCTGCAGCGATACATTTTTGTTTCGAGCGTAGCAGCGTATGGCGAGGGGCTTAACCATTACGAGGGCGACGGCTTGGCGCAAGAGAACCACCCGGATGCCTATGTGCGCAACAAAGCGATGAGCGAGCGGATTCTGTTTCGGCTGCACCAACGGTATGGGATGCCGGTGGTGACGCTGCGGCCTCCGTACATCTACGGGCCGGGAAATCCGTTTCATCGGGAGTCTTTTTTCTGGGAGCGCTTTCGGGACAATCGCAAGATTGTGATTCCGGGCGACGGGCGACGGTTGATGCAGTTCGTCTTTGTGAAAGATATGGTGACCGCCGCGATGGCGGCGATGACGACCCCGGCAGCGGTTGGGCACGCGTTCAATATCGCGAGTCCAAAGGCGATTACCCAGATAGAAACCGTGCAGGCGCTGGCCGAAGCAGCGGGCAAGAAGGACGTTGAACTCGTCAAAGTCGCTCGCGAAAAACTGCTCAAGGCAGGTGGTCATCCGTTGGGACCGAAGCTTTACTTTGGCTTCTATTTCGACCTGCCGCCGATCACGATGCTGGTGACCAAAGCGCAGCGGGTGCTGAAGTTCAAGCCGACGGAGTTTGGAGTCGGGTTGAAGGACACGTACAAGGCTTGGAAAGCGATTTCGGGAACTCTGCCGGTTCCTGATTATGCTTACGAAGACAGCGTTTTGTAGGCTTCGCGGGCGGTATTGACGTGGATTGAGACGGTATCTTCGACGCGGCGCGCGTAACCGCCGGCGAGGGTCGAGACGGAGGGGATTCCAGCGCTTCGAGCGGCGGAAAAGACCGCCGAGTCGCGGGCGGCTAGCCCCGCAATCGAAAGCGCGAGGCCTCCAAGTTGATCGTCGAAGTAAGGATCCGCGCCGGCGACGTAGAACAACATATCCGGGCCGAACTCGGCGATGGCCTTCGCCACGGCCGGTTCGAGCGCGGCGAGATACTCGTCGTCTTCGACATCATCGGGAAGATGAATGTCGAGATCGGACGGGGGCTTTTCAGCGGGGTAGTTGTGGAGTTGATGGATGGAGAGCGTGAACACGCTCGGGTCGCTCGCGAAGATGGCCGCGTTGCCGTTGCCGTGGTGGACGTCGGTATCGACAATGAGCGCCTTGCGGATCAGCCCGTCGGCTTGGAGCTTGCGGATGGCTACGGCGACATCGTGGATGGCGCAGAAGCCTTCGCCGTGGTTGGGAAAGGCGTGATGGAAGCCGCCGCCGATGTTGTAAGCGGCGCCGGCCTTGAGGGCCAGTTGCGCGGCCAGAATCGTACCGCCAGCGGCGAGCCAGAAGCCGCGGGCCATGGCGGGGGACCAGGGAATTTCGAGGGTCCGAATCTGTTGGGGGGTCAGGGTGCCGTCCCGCAAGGCGAAGGTCCAGGCGGGGGAGTGTACACGGAGAATATCTTCGTCGGTGGCTGGCTCCGGGGTATGGACGGGCCAATCGGCGAGGGCTTCCCGGATTAACCGATACTTCTGCGCCGGGAAGACGTGGGCGCCCAGATTGAGATCGTAGCCGGGATGGTAGACGAGCGGGATCATTAGGATTGCAGGGCCGTGACGAGGGCCACGGCGTAAACGTCGTCGATGGAACAGCCACGGGAGAGGTCATTGACGGGTTTGGCGAGCCCTTGAAGAAAGGGTCCGTAGGCGGCGGCACCGGCGAGGCGCTCCACGAGTTTGTAGCCGATGTTGCCGCTTCCGAGATCCGGAAAGATGAGGGCGTTGGCACGGCCGGCGACACGGGAACCGGGGGCCTTGCTTTGGGCGACGGAGGCGACGAGAGCGGCGTCTACCTGCAGTTCCCCGTCGATCTGCAAATCGGGGGCGCGCTCGACGACGATGCGCACCGCTTCCTGAACTTTTGTCACGGAGGAGTGCTGGGCGCTGCCTTTCGTGGAGAACGAGAGCATGGCGACGTACGGCTCTTCTTTCATGACGGCGCGGACACTGGCAGCGGTCGCGATGGCAATCTCGGCGAGTTGGACGGCGTTTGGCTCGGCGATGATGGCGCAGTCGGCGAAAGCGAGAACGCGATCGGGAGCGCAGACGAACATTACGCTCGAAACGGTGCGGACGCCAGCCGCAGGGCCAACGCACTGGAGGGCGGCGCGGACGGTATCCGCTGTGGTGGTAGCCGCGCCGCCAACGAAGCCATGGGCGTCTCCCGCGGCGACCATCAGAGCGGCGTAATAGAGCGGACTTCGAGCTAAGGCTCTGGCTTCGAGTTCGGTAACGCCCTTAGCGCGACGGCGTTCGTGCAATAGTCGCCAGTAGCGATCGTCCTGTGGGCCGGAGACGAGGATCGGTTCGATAAGCTGTTCTTGCCGGAGACGGTCCGCCGCCTCGATTACCCGTGGGTCATCGCCTTCCGGGAAGACAATTTTCCGAGTGGGGCGGAGGTTTCGAACTTGCGCTCTTTGCTGCTCGAGGAATCGCTGCGCGGTAGCGGATAGGCTCATAGGCTATTTTCATTGTAGAGTGCCAGGAACGAAAGTGGACGTTGATACGTTTCTATTCCATGCGAACTTTTATCGTCATTTTCTTCTTCGCAGTTGCCGCCTTTGGACAGGATCCGAGGGACATTTTTCGACGTGCCGTGGAAAAGGACGAACGAAACTACGCCGTCCGGGATCAATACACGTTTCGTGAGGACTCCACCGTCGAGTTCTTTGACAAAGACGGCAAGAGTAAGTCCGTCCAACGGACGACGAAGGACGTTCTATTCTATGACGGGACCCAACTCGAAAAGGTAGTCGCTCGGAACGGCAAGTCGATCAGCGAGCGAGAACTCCGCGAGGAAAAAGAGAAGATCGACAAGGAGATCGCGAAGATCAAGAGAGAGACTCCAGCGGCCCGGGCTAAGCGCCGGGGCGAATCTGCCGCTGCGCAAAAGGAGGAATTGGAGGGGCGGCGGCAACTGCTCGAAGCGTTTGATCTCAAGCTGCTGGGCGACTCGGTTGTCAATGGCCGACCGTGCTGGCTGATCCGGGGCGTGGCGCGGGAAGGCTTTCAGCCGAAAGGGCGGCGGGCCGACCAGTTGAAAAAATTTCAAGGTGAGGCGTGCGTCGACAAAGAAACGTCCGACTGGATGCGGCTCGACTTGAAGACGACCGATACGATTACTTTCGGCCTTTTCATCCTCCGGCTGCAGCCGGACGCGTCGGTGAAGATCGACCAGACCCGCGTGAATAACGAAGTCTGCTTCCCGCAGACCGTGACGGTTTCCGCCAACGCACGGCTACTGGGGGTGATGAAGCGCGTGCGGATCGACGTGAATTACAGCGACTTCAGAAAGTTCTCGACGGAATCGACGATTACATTCGAAGAGCCGAAGATACCTTCTCAGAACTAGCGAACGCAGCCTCGAACGATGGCTCCGTCGAACCGCTGGGCCGACAGGCATCCTTTAGCCGCACCGCTGAAGACGATCTTTTGATTTCCGTCGCCGATTGAGAATCCACGCGGGGAGGCGCCGTTAATCCGGACGGTGGCGGGGTCGATCTGCGCGGCGAGAGGCCCACGGACGGCGAGTTGCCCGTCTTCGACCGTCAGCTCAGCATCGAGGTGCGCGAAGACTTGCACGTTGAGATCAGCACCCTTGTTCCAGGTCTTGCCGCTTGCGACGTACTCGCCGGCGAACTTACCCGCGGTGTCATAGAGGAACAACTTGTCGTCGGCTCCGTCCTGCCGGGCGGCGCTCTTGGCGGCATTGGCACCATGAGTAAACCACGCCTGTTTATCGCGACCGGTACCGAGGGCTCCGAAGCGGTAGCTGTCACCACCGGCTACGGCCACGTTTAGATCCGTGAAATCGACCTGCCAGATGCGATAGTGGGCACCGAAATCGTCGTAAAGCGGCGCGCCTTCCATGACGCCATCGGCGATCCGAACCTGTGCGGACCCTTCGTTGCTGCCGGGCTGCAGATCGGCGCTGGCTACCCTGTTCAAGTCGCCGGCCGCCGGGCCGAGGTACAGGCGGACGTTCGAATAGAAATCGCCAAGCGTGGCGGGGTCAACGCCGCGGGCTCCGGGGACGGTCCACACGCGGACCTTATCGACGACCCACTTTTCGCCGGGTTCGCCGAGGCGAATCTCGTCGGCCACAAAGCCTTGTTCATACAATGTCCAGCGGACATTGCTGCGTTCGGTTACGCCCGCGGCGTTATTCCAGTTGGCTTGCGGCAGGCCGCGATCAACCACCAGGGTAGAAGAATCGGCGGCAAAGGCCGCCATAGTCGCGGCGGCGAAGAAAGTGACAAGCATCATATTCTTATCCTAGCAACTCAATTGGCTCCGCTGACTTTGCCTAAATCGGTGCGGATGGTTTGTAGTCCGAAGGGGAGAGGGATTGGCTTGGTGGTGTCGAGTTTTTCTGCCTGGCGCGCGGCGACGACGGCAATCATCTGCTCGACGACGAAGGCGGGAATGCGAACGCTTTCAAACGAAGCCTTCTCGACCGAAAACGTGGTCACGCCGACTTGGGGTTGCAAGCGGACATCGACTTGAATGGCCCTTTTACCATTCAGAATCGGCCGTAGAAGCATCGGCACGGTTCCGGGGCGAAATCGTTCGACCGCGTCAAAATCGATGGTCACCTGAGTGGCCAAATAGTTACTCGGGTAAAACTGCACCCGCATGGCATTGAGGCCGGGTCTAGGGTTGACGGTGAGAGCGTGGCGAAGATACTCGTTGACCTCTCCATCGGTGAGGGAGAAATTAACCTTCTTCACCCGGCCAGCGGCCTTTTCGTTCTTGGCGGTATTCAAGTCGTTAAACAGCGTCAAAACCTTGGTTACGGCTGGGGACTCAGCTTGAATGGCTGCCGACAAAACGAGTGCGGAGAAAATCAGAGTACGCATGCTCTACTATCTTGTGATATCTTTCCCCCCGGCGGCTACTGTGTCCGCCAAGGAGACAGGATACTCGATATGAAATGGATCGCAATGCTAGGGGCTTTAGCCCTTCCGCTCGCCGCGCAGGAGCTGTGGGAGAATCCCGTCAAAAAGTTGATTCGGGAAGGGAAGCCGGTGATTGGCGCCACGGTGACCGTGGCCAGCGCGGACGTCGCGGCGTCGCTGGCGAATATGGGTTTCGATTTTTTGTGGATCGAGATGGAGCACTCGCCGATCACCCTCGAAACGGCCCGCAACATGGTGCTGGCGACGCGGGGTCTAAAGGCCGTGCCCTTCATTCGCGTGCCGGTGAACGAACTGTGGACCGCGAAACGAGCCTTGGATGCGGGCGCCCTGGGGGTCGTGTTCCCCTTTACGTCGACGCCGGAATTGGC
>JBBRIO010000347.1:0-6025 GCA_038220855.1 Bryobacterales bacterium
CGGTCGAAAACATCGGCCTCTTCCTTACCGTCCTCTGTGAGAAATTGACGCCAAAAGAAAAGGCCGGCTTGAAAACCGCCTGTGCGCTCGACAAGCCGACGCTGACCGCCTGGGATCGGCTCGACGCCCGGTCCAAGAAAGTTGCCGCGGAACTAAAGGTGCCCAAGCTGGCCAAGCCTTCCCTCCTCTATGCCGCCGCCCAACGGGCCGAGGGTGCCGAACTCGTCTATTTGCTCTACAAATCGACCGAGCGGATCGTCCAGGATCGCATCAAAAACTACGTCCAGAAGTATTTGCCCGCCGCTCTCGAAGTCACAAACGAAGAGGTGACCGAAGCCACCAACCTCGAACCCGGATCGGCCAAATTTGAAAAGGCCAAAGCCGTTTTCATCGCCAAGAAACTGGATGCCCGCCCCAAGAAAATCGTGGAGGAACTGCCTCTCGTACCGCCGGCGCCCCAACATCCGCCTCTAGTCGCCAGCGCCAGGCGCTAAAGACCTAAGACGTCGATAAACTCCCGTGCCTGGGCTTGCTCGATCCGCGAGCCCTTCCAGACCTGGTCCGGCTTCGCACCGGCGTCGAACAAACGAAACAGCCCAATCTTGGCTACTCCATATCGCTCGTTCTCCGCCAGCCGCCGATCCTTTTCCTTTTCGTACGCCGCAATCGCGGTTTCAGGCAGCACGATCGAAACCCTCCGATTAGCCTTCCGGTCCACGGACACCGAAAACACAAACTCGGTCTCCCGGCCTTTGCAATGGCGACCATCAAAGGTGTATTGATACACATATCCGCTCTCGGCCTGATACGTTTTCACGCGCCGCGTGTTCGCCTCTGGTGCTGGGACAACCTCCCGCACGCCGAACCATCGTTTGAACCAACCAAACATGTGTACTATGAGAACAGATGCGAGCCCTTCTTGCCATCTTTGCTGTTTTCACCGCCCTCGCTCAGCCACCCGCGCCGGCCCCGCTCGTCTACGCCGGTAAGCCGCTGCAAATCGATTCCGCCTGCACCGACGACGATATGCAGGCGTCCGGATTGGCCTGCACGACCGAAGAGCCGTGCCCCGTCTATCTGGAGCTGAGCAGTTTGGACACCGGCGCAAACCGAATCCTGGTTGCCGGAAACGTTCACACCGAAACCGCCACGCTCTCTACGATCCTGCTGGCCAGCGAGGACGGCGGCGTCACCTGGACCGAGGCCCATCCCCGCATTAAAGGGGCCATCTTCGACCACACCCAATTCATCGACCTTCAAACCGGTTGGATCTCCGGCCAAGTCATCGCCGCCCTGCCCCGTGACCCCTTCTTCCTGCTCACGATCGACGGAGGAAAGTCCTGGCGCCAAAGGACGGTTTTTAGCGAATCCGGTCCCGGCTCCATCGATCAGTTTTCCTTCGATTCCCCCACGACTGGCTCGGTGGTCGTCGACCGCGCGGCCGGGGCCGAAGGTGGCCGCTACGCCTACCTCGAAACCCAGACCGGCGGCGATTCCTGGTCGATCCGCTCGGTAACCCGCGAAAAAGCGATCCTGAAGAACCGTCCTTCCGTCAACCCGGCCTGGCGCCTACTCGCCCACGCCCCCAGCAAGTCTTACCGCGTAGAGCGCAAAGAAGCCAGCGGCAAATGGACCCCGGTCGCCAGCTTCCTCGTCAACGCCGGCCAATGCAAACCGAAGGAAACGGAGTTGAAGGAACCCACTCCCGAACCGACCGCCCCGGCTAGTGACGCCGTTGAGGTCTTTCAAGTCGGCACCCCGAAAAATGCAAAAAAAGCCACGCCGAAAAAGAAGCCCTGAGCCACTCCTCCCTAGCGACCCCATCGCGCTTGAACTCTTTCGGCATCTTCTCGTTTCGATCGCCGAAGAGATGGGCATCCTGCTCCGTCGCACCGCCTTTTCGGCCAACATCAAAGAACGTCGCGACTACTCCTGCGCCGTTTACGACGGGGCCGGCGACACCGTGGCCATGGGCGACCACATGCCCGTCCACCTCGGCGCCATGCCGCTCAGCGTCCGCCACGCGATCGACGCCTGCCAGCCCGGACCAGGCGACATTGTCATCCTTAACGATCCCTTCCGCGGCGGTACCCATCTGCCGGACATCACCGCCGTCGCCGCCGTTTTCGTCCCCGGAGTCTCCGCCCCAGCCTTCTACGCAGCCAACCGCGCCCACCACGCCGACGTCGGCGGGATGAGCCCCGGCTCCATGCCTCTCGCCCGCGAGATCTATCAGGAAGGAATCAGGATCCCGCCCATCAAGCTCGTTCGCGGCGGGGTCGTCGACGAACCCTTGCTCGATCTGCTCCTCGCCAACGTCCGCACGCCGGAAGAACGCCGCGGCGATCTCACCGCCCAACTGCGCTCCCTCCAGCGCGGAGCCGACCGCCTTCTTGAACTGGTTCAAAATCAGGGCCTAGGGGCCGTCCATGCCCAAATGGGGGAACTCCAAGCCTACGCCGAACGCCGCATGCGCCACGCTCTTGCCGCTCTCCCCCCCGGCCGCTACGAGTTCGCCGACCAACTTGACGAAGATGGCATCAGCCCCCAGCCCTTGCCCATTCGCGTCACCATCACCATCGGTGGGGGCCGCGCCCATGTCGATTTCACCGGCACCGCCCCCCAAACCACCGGCAGTGTTAACGCCAACTACGCCATCGCCGTCTCCGCCACGATGTACGTCTTCCGCTGCCTGATCCCCGGCGACGTCCCCTATAACGCCGGCCTCCTACGCCCCATCACGATCCACGCCCCCGCGGGCTCCCTCGTCAATGCCCTCCCCCCGGCCGCCATGGCTGCCGGAAACGTAGAGACCTCGCAGCGCATCACCGACGTCTTGCTCGGTGCCCTCGCGCAAGCCGCGCCGGACCGCATCCCCGCCGCCAGCTCCGGCACCATGAACAACCTCAGCTTCGGCGGCACGGACCCGCGCTCCGGCCAGCCTTTCGCCTACTACGAAACCATCTGCGGGGGGATGGGGGCCGGGCCGGTCAACCCCGGCTGGTCCGCGATTCACACGCACATGACCAATTCCTGGAACACTCCGATTGAAGCCTTCGAACATCAGTATCCCCTCCGCGTGGTTGCCTATCGGCGACGAGCCGGGAGCGGAGGAGTCGGTCGACAAGCCGGCGGGAATGGCGTGATTCGAGAACTCGAGTTCCTTACCGACGCCGAGGTGACCGTGCTGTCTGATCGCCGCGTGAAAGGCCCCTACGGACTGGCCGGAGGCCTCGCCGGCGCTGTGGGAAGAAACTCCCTCAACGGGCGTCGCATTGCTGCTAAATGCCGCTTCACGGTTGGCGCTGGAGATCGCTTACGCATCGAAACTCCGGGAGGCGGCGGCTGGGGCTCCCCGTCCGCTATCATAGGAGAACCCCCTGGGAGCTAGCCTTGTCCGCGAACATCGATACGGCCACACCGCCACCAACAAAAAAGAATCAATACAAGGCCAATTTCATGGTCGGGGGTTGCACCATTCTCGGAGCAGCCGCCCAAATGCTTATCAAAAGTGGACTAGGCAATCTGCCCGCCGCTCCAAACTTCGCGACCGCCGGTATTGACCCTTGGATAGCCTTCGCTCTCGGCATTGTCATGAACATTCCGTTCATGGCCGGCCTGTCGTGCTACGGCCTATCCACCGGCCTCCTGGTGTTGGCACTCCGCTACGGCGAACTCTCGGTCCTCTATCCGATTATCGCGCTCACCTACGTCTGGGTCTCCATACTGTCGGTTTTCCTCCTCGGAGAGACCATGAATCCTTATAAAATTGCCGGGCTGGCCGTCATCGTAGTCGGCGTTACTGTGCTCGGCCGCACGCCATCCAAATCGTCCTCATGAAGACTCCGCTGACTTCAATCCTCCTTGTGCTTCTGGCCTCTTTCGTGGGGTCCTTTGGAGCCGTGTTCCTCAAAGCCGGAGCCGACAAATTGGAACGGAGCCTGATGAGCCTCTTGCTCAACTGGCGGCTGCTCGTGGGCATTGGATTCTATCTGGCGTCGTTTGTTATTTATACGATGGGTATACGGAATGGGGAACTAACCATCCTGTACCCCATGGTGTCGATGGGCTATCTTTGGACGCTGCTGTGGGCGCGCATGATCTTTCAGGAACCATTTACCCGGAATAAATTCACGGGCATCGGGCTGATCCTCGGCGGCATCGTGATCCTCAATCTCGGGAACCGTTAAATGTCGGAAGTGCCGGGATCGAATCTAATCCCCGGGTTCGAGCAGCTTACCGGCCGGCCGTTTTCTTTCTATCCGCCGGTCCTGAACATAGAGCACAACGAATGGAAGTTGCTCGAAGCGACGTGGTCGGAGATCCTCGTCCACAACACGAAGACCGATCTCGAAATCTGGGTGCCGCGACGCTTTGTCGGACAGCTCTCCCAAATTGAAAAGCCGGTCATGATCGTCGGCCTGAACAAGGAAATCGAATACAACGCGGGCATCGTTCGGCCCCACGAGAAGCGCGTCCTCAGCCTGCCCCGCGCCTTGTCCGGCCCCCCGCCGGCCGCTGCCGGGACCATCCCTACGCCCGCCATGATCGGCGGCGTGCGCATCGGCGGGGGCCAGGATTCTAAAATCGCTTGGCTCGTGGGTGGCGTTCTGGTCCTCGGCCTCTTGGCCGCCTTTGTCGGCGTTCGCCTCTCCCGGAACGATCGATTCGAATATCAGGCGGTGATGCAGGAAGAACTCGGCTTCGGCGCCCAGGACGACTATTTCGCCATCGTCCGCAAGCTCGGCCCCCCCGTCAACGACCGCTGGAAAGAGCCGTCCACCGAGATGCAATATCGCGCCCTCACCTACCCCGATCGTCACCTCACTATGATCTTCATGGGCACCGAACGCAAGAACGCCCTCTACATCGGTGCCGTCAATGACGAGTGGCGCCCCGTCCACACCGTCACCCATGCCGGCCGCGGGAATACGCGCGCCCTCCTCGATCGCCTCAAGCGATTTTGAATAGCGCCCCTTTTGTTCAGAACGCTACACTGATCTGAATGAATAAACTGACTGGCCACCTGCTCGCCGGACTCTGCGCCGTCGTGGGAGCCTTCGCTTTAGCGGGCATCGCCCTGAACCGGAACGAGCCAATCAACTCCATGTGGCTGGTGGTCGCCTCCGCCTGCGTCTACATCACCGGCTATCGGTTCTACGCCACCTGGATCGCCGCGAAAGTCATGACGCTCAACGACCAAAGGGCGACTCCCGCCGAGCGACTCCGCAACGGTCACGATTTTGAACCCACCAACAAGTGGATCGTCTTCGGCCATCATTTCGCCGCCATCGCCGGCCCCGGCCCCCTCGTCGGCCCCACGCTGGCCGCCCAATTCGGCTACCTGCCCGGCACCCTCTGGATCATCATCGGCTGCGTCCTCGGCGGCGCCATTCAGGATTTCGTCGTCCTCTTCTGCTCGGTCCGCCGAGACGGAAAGTCGCTCGGACAAATGGCCCGTGAAGAGATCGGCAAGGTCGGCGGCATGACCGCCCTCATCACCGTCCTGCTCATCATGATCATTTTGCTGGCCGTCGTCGCCTTGGTCGTCGTCAACGCGCTCAACCACTCCCCCTGGGGCACTTTCACCATCGCCGCCACCATGCCGGTCGCCATCTTCATGGGCCTCTATCTGCGCTTCTTCCGCCCCGGCCGCGTCCTCGAAGTCTCCCTCATCGGCTTCCTCCTCATCATCGCCTCCATCTTCGGCGGCGAATGGATTGCCAACTCCCCTACTTGGGCCCCCGTGTTCACCATCTCCGCCATCGGCCTCGCCTGGAGCGTGATCGTTTACGGCTTCGCCGCCAGCGCCCTGCCCGTCTGGCTGCTGCTCGCCCCTCGCGACTACCTCAGCACCTTCGTCAAGCTCGGCGTCGTCATTCTACTCGCCGTCGGCATCCTCGTCGTCCAACCCCAAATGCAGATGCCCGCCCTCTCCCGCTTCATCGACGGTACCGGCCCCGTCTTCGCAGGCAGCGTCTTCCCCTTCTGCTTCATCACCATTGCCTGCGGCGCCGTCAGCGGC
>JBBRIO010000348.1:0-6023 GCA_038220855.1 Bryobacterales bacterium
AATCCGCCGCCGCCGAAGCTAGCCTCAAAGCGCAGGATAGCAATCTCCGGACCCTCGAAGCGTCCATCGAACGCGGCAAGGCAGACCTCAACCGCTCGAAACTCGATTTTGATCGTTCTGAGCGCCTCCTCAAGGAAGGGCTCGTCTCCCGCCAGGACTTTGACTCCCGCCGCGCCGCCGTGCAGTCTGCCGAAGCCACCGTTCGCGAATCCGAAGCCCGCCTCGCCCAGGCCCGCGCGCAAATGGAAGGGTTCCGCGCCAGCCTCTCCGCCGCCCAGCGTCGCATCACCGTCTCGGAAGCCAATCTCCGCCGCGCTTCGGACGTGCTCAGCCGCACCCAATCGGTCTCCCCCATCGACGGCGTCGTAACCAACCTCCCCGTCCGCGTCGGCGAAACCGTCGTCCCCGGCATCCAAAACTCCTCGGCCTCGCTCATCATGACCATCGCCGACATGTCCATCATCACCGCCGAAGTGAAGGTGGACGAAACCGACATCGTCAACGTCAAACTCGACCAAATTGCCGACGTCACCGTCGACGCCATGCCCGGTCGCTCCTTCAAAGGGCACGTCATCGAAATCGGCAATACCGCCATCCTCCGCTCCACCGGCCTTGCCGCCTCCCAGTCCGCCATCTCCAGCCAGGAAGCCAAGGACTTTAAGGTGGTCATCGCCCTTGACAATCCCCCTGACGAAATGCGCCCCGGCCTCAGCTGCACTGCGAAAATCGTCACCGCCACCCGCCAGAAGTCCATCACCATCCCGATCCAGGCCCTCACCGTCCGTCAGACCGGCGATCTCGAATCAGTTAAGGAAGGCGACAAGGCCGCCGAACTCCCCATGGATCCCGCCTCCATCAAAGCCCGCAAGGTCGAAATACAAGGCGTCTTCGTCATCCAAGGCGAAAAGGCCGTGTTCAAAAAGGTGGAAACCGGTATCACCGGCGTCACCGATATCGAAGTCACCTCCGGTCTCAATGAAGGCGACGAGATCATCACCGGTAGCTACAAAATCATTCGCACCCTGCGAAACGATGCCAAAATCAAGGTAGACAACAAGGCGCCGGTCAAGGCAGAATCATAAAGGAAGTTTCATAAAAACACCCATGGCACAAGCAGCGGAACTATCGGCCCAGGCCCGCGGAGAACAGCTCCGTCGCGACGGCATTATCATTCGAACCTACGGCCTCTGGAAAACTTACCAGATGGGCGACCAGACCATCAACGCCGTCTCCGGTGTTGACGTCGAAATCCACCGCGGCGAATATGTCGCCATTATGGGACCCTCCGGTTCGGGAAAATCCACCCTCATGAACCTCATCGGCTGCCTCGATACCCCCAGCACAGGCGACTACTTTATCAATGGCTCCCTGGTCAGCTCCATGAACGATGACCAATTGGCGCATATCCGCAACAAGGAAGTTGGGTTCGTTTTCCAAACCTTCAACCTCCTCGCCCGCGCCACTGCGCTCCACAACGTCGAACTTCCCCTCATCTACGCCGGCGTCGCCCCCGCCCAACGCATCGAACGCGCCAAACTCGCCCTCCGCCAGGTCGACCTTGAAAAGCGCATGTTCCACAAGCCCAACGAACTCTCCGGCGGCCAGCGCCAGCGCGTCGCCATCGCCCGAGCCCTCGTTACGAACCCGTCCATCCTCCTCGCCGACGAACCCACCGGCGCGCTCGACTCCGCCACCGGAGTCGAAATCATGGCCCTCTTTGAACGCCTCTACCAGCAGGGCAACACCATCGTCCTCGTCACCCACGAACACGATATCGCCATGCACGCCCATCGCATCATCTTTCTCCGCGATGGAAAAGTCGAACGCGACGAGCCCGTAAAACACTAGCCCGGCTATCGCCCAGCCACCAAAACCCGGAAAGTGCCCGCCGGAATCGACCGTCCGCCCTTCTTTTCCCCGCTCGCTGGTGTCGAAACGATATCCGCCGTCGGCAAAAATATGCAGCCCGTTTTGGCGTCGAAGGCAAACGTCTTGGCCCCCGGCTCGGTCTTGAACGCGCCCAAGTCGACATACTTGCCGCCCTTCTGCCGAAACATCCCCATTGAGCCATCGCCGCCCGAAGAGGTCATGGCAACCTCATGTTTGGCATCAAAATCGGCCCAATCAACGCCCGGGCCGATCGGGAAGGTAGTAACCAATTTGCCCGTCGCCGCATCCATCACCACCATCAGCGGCTTCTCGCGGCAGCCGACAAAAAGGTGGTTCGTTTTCGGGTCATAGCCCAGGCCGGTCGGCACTTTGGCCACTCCAATTGGCATCCGACTCACAATCTTGAGCTGTTTCGGATCGAACGCGACCACCTTCGCCGTGTCCTCAACGATGCACCACCGCGATGTCATCCGACCCATGGTTGTACGTGAAAATGCGCTTCGTCCCCGCATGGTTAAAGATGCCATCCGGACCTTTTCCCACGTCGAGCTTCTTGATCACGGCCAGCGTCGCAGGCGTAAACACCGTCAACGTGTTCTCGCGGCCATTCGTCGTAAAGCCATGCTGGCCGGCGATGGCGATCCCGTGCACCCCCGGCGTATCGGCGATCGAACCCACCACTTTGCCCGAGTCGGCGTCGAGCACTTCCACCCGCATAGCGTGCGAAACGTACAGCCTTCGACCCACCGGATCCAGCGTCATATAGTCTCAGCCCCCTTGGCCCCCAACGGCCCATTTCGTCTTGATCTTAAAAGGGTTTTCCGCAAAGGCTACGAGCGCGAAAAGGAAGAGAGAGTATCGCATGCGCCCAAGTCTAACAGTCGAACACCTCCGCCGCCCCCAATGCTACCCTGACCCCATGTCCTCCCGCCTCAACGAACTTCGCCGCCGCCAAGCCGCCGCCCTCGCCGGAGGTGGCCCTCAGCGCCAAGCCCGCCAACACGCCGACGGCAAGCTGTCCGCTCGGGAACGCATCCATCTCCTCCTCGACGAAGGGTCCTTCGAAGAACTCGACCAACTCGTCCGCCACCACTGCCGCGACTTCGGCATGGCCGAACAAGTCATCGACGGCGACGGCTTCGTCACCGGCTACGGCCTCGTCCACGGCCGCTTAACCTACGTCTTCGCCCAGGATTTCACCGTCTTCGGCGGCTCCCTCTCCGCCTCCAACGCCCAAAAAATCTGCAAGGTCATGGACCTCGCTCTCAAAACCGGCGCCCCCCTCATCGGTCTCAACGACTCCGGCGGTGCCCGCATTCAGGAAGGCGTCCTCTCCCTCGCCGGCTACGCCGACATCTTCCTCCGCAACACCATCTCCTCCGGCGTCATCCCCCAAATCTCCGCCATCATGGGACCCTGCGCCGGCGGCGCCGTCTACTCCCCCGCCCTCACCGACTTCGTCTTCATGGTTGACCAGACAAGCCACATGTTCGTCACCGGCCCCGACGTCATCAAAACCGTCACCCACGAAGACGTCTCCAAGGAAGATCTCGGCGGAGCCCAAACCCACAACGCCCGCTCCGGCGTCGCCCATTTCCTCGCCTCCTCTGATCAGGATTGCCTCGCCCACATCCGCGAACTCCTCCGTTACCTCCCCCAGAACAACGCCGAGGATCCTCCCCAGCTCCCCTCTGACGATCCCATCGACCGCGCCGCCCCCGAACTCGATTCGCTCGTCCCCGACGCCTCCAATGTCCCCTACGACATGAAAGAAGCCCTTCGCCTGACGGTTGACCACGGCGACTTCCTCGAAGTCCATGAGCACTTCGCCCCCAACATCGTCACCGCCTTCGCCCGCCTTGATGGCCGTTCCGTCGGCATCGTCGCCAACCAGCCCGCCGTCCTCGCCGGCTGCCTCGACATTAACTCATCGCTCAAAGCCGCCCGCTTCGTCCGCTTCTGCGACGCCTTCAACATCCCAATCATTACGTTTGAGGATGTGCCCGGCTTCCTCCCCGGCACCGAGCAGGAGTGGGGCGGCATCATCAAGCACGGAGCCAAGCTCCTCTATGCTTACGCCGAAGCCACAGTCCCCAAGATCACCGTCATCACCCGCAAGGCTTACGGCGGAGCCTATTGCGTCATGGGCTCCAAGCACCTCCGGACTGATCTCAATTTCGCCTGGCCATCGGCTGAAATCGCTGTGATGGGAGCCGAAGGAGCCGTAAATATTCTTTTCCGGCGCGACGACCCCGCCGCCCGCCAAGGCAAGATCGACGACTACAACCAGCGTTTTGCCACGCCCTTCGTAGCCGCCGAAAACGGTTTCATTGATGCGGTCATCGAGCCCCGCCAGACCCGCTTAAAGCTGATCCGCGGCCTGCGAATGTTAGAGAACAAAAAGGATACTTTGCCCCGCAAGAAGCACGGCAACATCCCACTTTAGGCGAGTGTAGCGGTCAGATCGATCGGCACGGAGGCGAGGGCCTTCGAAATCGGGCAATTCTCTTTCGCCTGTTTGGCTAGTTCTTGGAACTGTCCTTCGGTGATGCCGGGAATCTCTGCTTCCATGGTCAGTTGGATGTGGGTGATATCGAATCCCCCGCCGACCTGTTCCAGTTTCACGGCGGCGGTGGTATGGATCCGTGTTGCCGTGAAGTTAGCCGTTCCCAGGAACAGCGAGAACGCCATGGCGAAGCATGCTGCGTGGGACGCGGCCATGAGCTCTTCCGGGTTTGTTGCTGCCCCGCCCTCGAAGCGAGACGAGAAATTATAGGGTCCTTCGTAGGCCCCGCTTTCCAACTTAATCTTCCCCGCGCCGTCCTTAAGTCCGCCGCGCCATTCTGCTTCCGATTTTCTGGTGATCATGCCCTATTGTCGCGCGAAATCAGCCGCCGAATCCGCCCGTCCGCTTTCATCAGTGGCTGCAACGCAAATGTTGCATACTAATGCTCAGTGGACGAGGTTGTAGGTAAGGCGTTGACCCCGGCACCGAACCGCGCGCGCCAGCAAGCGGACTTTAATCACAGGCTCGTCAATTCAATCAAGAAATCGTTAGGCCTGAAGTAAGCATGGAATAAAAGGGAAATACAATGTACAGCGCATATCCGGCCAAGCTTGAACTCGACACCAACGGAAGCTACTTCGTCTCGTTTCCAGACGTCCCTGAAGCAAAAACCTTCGTGAATGACAAATCCAACGCTAATCCGCTCGCCGCCGAGGCCCTAGCCGCCGCCCTATCCTTCTACGTCGAGGCCGGGAAATCTTTGCCCATCCCCTCGTCCCCCAAACGCGGGCAAGCGCTGATCTATCTCTCCGCATCCACGGTCGCCAAACTAGCCCTCTACCAGGCCATGCGCGAGCAATCCATCACCCACTCCGAATTAGCCAAGCGCCTAGGCTGCCATCGGCAACAGGTCGCGCGTATCATCGACCCCGCCCACAACACCAAATTCGAAGTCCTCGAAGCCGCGCTCACCGCCGTCGGCAAGCGCGCGTCGCTCTCGATTCAAGACGCGGCATAAGCCCCCCTACTTCCACCCCAACTGCGCCGTCACAAACGCCAACTCATCCGCCAAATTCCCAATCCGCTTCCCAATCGGCAACCCCTGCGAGTGGCCCCCCTCCGTGTCATAGTGCAGAATCACCGGCCGCCCCGACCCCGTCGCCTTCTGTAACCGTGCCGCAAACTTCCGCGCATGCAGCGGATCCACCCGCGTATCCGCATCCCCCGTAATCAAAATCGTCGCCGGATACTTCACCCCGTCTTTCACCTTCTGATACGGCGAATATCCCAAAATCGTCTTAAACTGCCCCGCATCCTCCGACGATCCATACTCAGGCACCCAAAACCGCGCCACCTTGAATAAGTGATACCGAACCATATCCAGCAACGGCACCGCGCAACTCACCACTCCAAACAGCTCCGGCCGCTGCGTCATCGCCGCCCCCACCAACAACCCCCCGTTTGATCCCCCTCGAATCGCCAACTTCTCCGGCCGCGTGTACTTTTTCGCGATCAACCACTCCGCCGCCCCAATAAAATCATCAAACGTGTTCTGCTTCTTCGCCTGCATCCCCCCTTCGTGCCAAGCCTCCCCAAACTCACTTCCCCCCCGCAAATTCGGCAGCGC
>JBBRIO010000349.1:0-6012 GCA_038220855.1 Bryobacterales bacterium
GCTCCCCACCATGCCGATGAGGGCGACTGCGGAATCTTTGTTGTCGGGCACGAGGCCAGCGTTAACGACCTCCTTTAGAGAGAGAGCGAAGTTAAGTATTTCTATGCCTTTCAGAAAGCGATCTCTGATCTCTAGAGTGCGTGTTGCGTCGCCGGTCCCTTCCAGCCAATTGATCCAAGACACATGGTCTTCTACTGTGAACTCGACGGCTACATTCTTGATCCGGGCGTCGAAGTGGTCTTTGTAGACGTCAACCATTTCGCCGCTCACCGTTTCAACTGTGACGGTCATTTCTTTGCCTGGGATTCGCGTAATATTCGACCATCCCAGGACTAGCGCTTTGGCTACTTCTTCAGCGTCCTTCGATTTGAGATCCGCATACGGCACGACGATGTCGACCCAAAGGGAGGTGACCGCGGCACCCGCCTTACGCGCGACCTGAAAGACATTCTCTGGCGAAGGGTTTGGCGGGACGACGTAAATGTAGATCCAGTGGTTTTCGTCGATGACCCAACGGCCCAAAAGGGCCTTTCCCGCCGTGGATTCCACGAGGCGATGGATTGCTTGGCTCATGACGTTCAAGTAAGCGGGGATATCGGAATCATTCGCAAAGTGGGCGCGCTTGGCGAAGTCGATGAGTTGACCGCTGATCCAAAAGCAGAGTTGCGCTGCGCGGCGGTCCCTTTCGCCGGACTTGGCGAGAACCTGGTTGCGGTCTCCCTCCAGAAAGTCGCGCATGTCCTTTTGCCCGGTGGCTGAGTAGTTGCCGCGGGTATCCAAGGAGTCATCGGGGTCGGAATCCAGGATGCCGGCGAGGGTTTCGGCGATGAGTTTTTTGTTTTGCCGATCCCGAACTTGTTGGGCCTGGCGGGCGGGTTGGTCGAGATAGAGCGTGGTATAGCCGATGAGGTCGTCGCAAGCATCGCGATACTCGTTGGCCAGGGAGAGAGCGACGGTCAAGGGGTCCACGGCACGACATAGCCATTGGATGTCATAGAAGAGTTGGTGGACTTTGGGGTAGTCATTGGGCGGGTCGCAATAGGCCGCGTCCATGTGGAGGAGCAGTTCCGGGGCGCGCCGTTCCAGCTCCTGAACGAACTTAAGCGGCAGCTGAATACGGCTGATGTAGACGTAGTGCTTCGTTGGAAGGTCGTTGATGACGGTGGGTAGAGAGAGGGCGGGGGTGCCGGTGTTGGCCTTCGGTCTTTGGGATCGTTCCAGGGTGCGGCACTTTGTCAGGTCGACCGGATAGATTAGACCGTCAACGTAGTATTCGCCGACCCAGACGGGACCTTTGCTCTGCGTCTGAAAGACATAGACCCACTTGGCCACAGCGTCCTGGTGGGGCCAGCTTTCCGGGATCTGCGTCGACTTGACTATATCCGGCGTCCACGTTTTGTCGTCGAGCTCGTTGCAGACGAAACGTTTCCATTCTACGAACTTGAAGGCGGGGCCAATATCTGTGCTCATTTCGCTCTCTTTACTTCATGGCCGTCTTGGAGGTATGGGGGTCCTCGTAGCGCTCATGGGGGGTCTGGTCATCGACGGGGCTATGGACAATTAACGGGTCGTTGGTGGGGAGCTTGGGTGGCGGTTGACCGGCGTACTTTGCGGGAAGAACAACGCGAGGGCTGCCGGGGGCGCCTCCGATGTTATCGAGCAGTTCGAAGGGGACGGCGTCGAAAATGACGCTTTTCACGCTGGGAACGGGGTAGTGGTTGAGGGTATAGGAGAGGCCGACGATGACTTCGGTAAAGATGAGGACGCAGCGGGTGGCCGTCTGTGCCACGGCAGCGGTGCGCGGGAGCGTTTGCCGGTAGGAGCCGTCGGTGCTGAGGAGTTCGAAGTCGTCGGTAACCCCGTCGTTATCCTGGGGCACTTCGAGGAATATTTCGACGGCGACCAGCGGCGACTCGATCCCTTCGCAGGGAGAATTTTCGGTGAGGCGGTGATAGAAGCGGCAGGCGAAGGTATTGGAGAGGGTCGGGAAATCCCGGCGTTCGGCTTGTTGGGAGCGCCGGAATTCGCCGTCGCTCCAGAGGCGCTTGCGACAACCCGAGGTACCTTCGGCGGCATGGGGGCAGGGCCATTTATCGGGGCGAACGAAGGTGCCGGGCCGGAAGAACAAGACGAGCACGCGGCGGTTGACGCCGTTTTCCTCGTTTCGTTGGGTGTAGTTGCCGGTACGGTCGAACTCGGCGGCCTCGCTTTGGGAGAACACCATGGCGGGATTGAATTCGCCGCAGCCCTGATAGTCCGCCTTGCCGTTCGAGTCTTGGCCTTGCCCGAGAAAGTTTGATTTTTCAAGCTTGCGCGGGAAAAGGAAGAGGAAGTATTTCTCGAACAGTTTGGCGCGAGTCTGGGGGCCCGCGGCACCGTCGGCGGTGAGGCCGTTGGCTTCCTGGAATCGCCGGATGGCGTCGGTGGATTGCGAGGTAGCGGAACCGCCGGTGGTGCCGGGATCGAAACCCAGCGCTGTGAGCATGAGTTGGGTGTGTTTGAGGCTCCAGTAGTCGCCGCCGGGGGGATTGGAGTAGAGTTTTTCCCAGCGGGCGACGTCATGGGTGATGACGGCGTAGATCGCTTCGGCTCGACGGCCGCTGAGGATTTTATTAAACTCATCATCACCGATTGGATCGGCGTGGCCGTAGACGGTGAGCGGTGCTCCGGGGTAGGCGTCGCAGACCATGCGGAGATTTTCGAACTCTGGTTGGGCTTCCGATCCGACGAACGAGCTGCCGAAGTCGAAGCGCACGTCGTTGAGTCGCCAACAAGCGATGGTTTGCAGCTCTTCGCGGATGACAGTCTTTTCGTTACCGGTGGTCGTAGCCGCGTAAACGGGTAGGATTGCCGCGGTTGGATGGCCGGCCGAGTGCCCTCCCTGGGTCTTCTTGCTTCCGATGGGCATATGGGTCCTGCCGGAATACTCGGCAAACCCTTAGCAAGCGTATCAGGACTATTTTAGGATCTAGGGATTCCGGCGGATATGCTCAGCGATGGCCTTTGAGAAAGCTTCGACGAAGGGGCGGCCTTGGGTCATAAGGTTCTCCATGGTCATGAAGTCATAAGGGATATCGGGCTGGACGCCAACGTTTTCGACATAGTTGCTCGTGGGGTAACCTTCGACGACGGCCGGTCGTTGGCGGTGTTGCAGAGCGATGGTGGAACGGGTGGAGGCTTCCGAGTAGAGTCCAGTGGAGAAGTCTCGCACGCTGCCTCCGGCTCCGTTGGTGCGGAAGCCGAAGATGGGCCCTCGGCGGGCATCCTGGAGGGTGGCGGGGAAGCCGTCGCCGGCGGAGGTGGAGAACTCGTCGGTCATGATCATCAGAGGCTTGTTGTAAGTTACCGCCGCTGGGATGCGATCGAGACTGGGAGAGCAGATGGGCAGGGGGCCGGTGCGGGCGCGGGTTTCCGAGAAGGCGAGTTTCATCTCGGTCAGGAGGGTTTCATAAGTCTGGATAATCCAGGTTTCGGCGTTGTTGGCGCGGGCCGATTCATAGGAACGGGAGAAGCTGTTCAGCCAACCGCGGTTGGCGCGAATTTCGCGTCCTAAAGCGCGGAAATTATAGGGGATGAGGCGCCGTTGGACCTCCTCGTTGTAACAGGCGCTGCCGCCTGTATTGCGCATAACGTCGATGATGAGGCCGTCGGTGTTGTCGTTGAAGAAGCGGATATGCGATTCAAGGTCGGCTAGGGCCTGGGCCTGACTGGAGGGCGAGAAGTTGGGAATTCGCAGGTAGCCGACGCGTAGATTTTCGGTCTGGAAAGTGCCGGCGCGGAAATAGTTGGAGGGTCGAGCGAGGTAACGGGAGGTGGCGGGCCAAGCCCAAACTTGAGTGAGAGAACCGTAGTTGAGAACGTCCTGCACTTCGTCGGATGGGACGGACTCGTTGGCGAGTTGGTTGAGCGGGAGTAGATAGTCAGGGGGCTCGTCGCTGGGAGGCTCGGACTCGCGGGGGGAGGGGACGGGGCCGAGCTTTCCGACGGGTTCGCCGGACTTATTCCAGGGTATGGTGAAGGTTTCTTCGGTGCCGAGGGCTTGCCGCTTGAGGACTAAGACGAGACTTTCGCCGACTTCGGGGGCGCGGGGGATGGTGGCTTGGGCGCGGGAGACGAGGCGAAGGGCGGCTAGGCGGCGGGCGGAGCGCTCATTGCCGGAGTACGAGAATTTCCGATAATAGGTGACGAGCTCTTCGGCCGGCCGGCCGTCGGCCGAGATGATCTCATCTCCGATTTGGAAGGGGAAGCGGGCGACGGGGAGGAGGGTTCGGTTGATCGAGTCGATGATCACCTTGCCGTCATAGAGGTCGGCATGGAGGCCCGTGGAGGCGACGAAGGTAGAGGGCAGAAAGTAGGAGGTATGGGTATCGCGGAGGCTGGCGACATATTCGGAGGCGATTTCGAAGAACTCGATGTCGTCTTTGGCGGCGCGAGCGCGGGCGACCCAGGGGCGGAGGTCAAAGAGATCGAAGTTGTAGAGCTGCTTTTTCCATTCGTAAGGGGCGTAGTTGCGGGCGTAGGTCGCGGCCAGAGCCTGGAGTTCGAAGACTCGTTGGTCGGGGGTCAACTGGGCAGCCAGCGGCAGGGCGAGGATGGCGAGGAGAAAGAGGTTGCGCATGTTAGTTAGCCGCCTTGTTGATCTCGGCGAGGATGGCCTGCGTGAAGGCTTCGACAAAAGGCCGGTAACCGTTGCGGAGGTTTTCTTCGGTCATGATGTCGTAGGGGATGTCGGGATGGATGCCGACGTTTTCGTAGTAAGCGGTGACCGGGTAACCAGGAGCAGCGACCGGAGCGGCGCGGACGCCAAGGGAGGTGGTGTAACTCAAGTAACCTTCGGTATACGGACCGCCTTCGCCTTCGAGGACGGAGCCGCCGGCGCCGTTGGTGCGATAGCCGAAGATGGGGCCGCGTTTTGCGTCGGAGAAGATTTGCGCGAAGGTGTCGCCCCAGGAGATGGTGAACTCGTCGGTGAGGAGGAGAATCGGCTTATCGTAAGCGGTGAGTGAGCCGTCGCGGTTCCGCAAGGGCGGGACGTCGATCGACTCTGAGCAGACCGGGAGGGGGCCGGTGCGTCCGCGGTTTTCGCTGTAGGCTTGGGCGAGTTGTTGATAGATGGAGGTCAACAGATTGACCTGCCATTGTTCCAGATCGCGAAATGGGTTGCTTTTTACGTACTCATAATATTGAAGGTCGTAGAGGCTGGGGCGGATCTCATCGGTAGCTCCGCGGAAGGACCGGGGGATCATTAACTGCAGCGCGTCTTGACCGTAGCAGACGCCGCCCGGGTTGCGAGTAATGTCGAGGACGAGACCGTCGGTGTTCGCCTTCAGGTAGGCTATTTCGGTGGCCAGTTCGTTATAGGCGCCGAAAGTGGGCGGATCGAAGTCAGGGATGCGGAGATAGCCGATCCGTTTGCCTTCGGCCTGGTAAGTCCCCGAGAAATGAAAGTGAGAGTTTTGCGAGCCGAGGCGGCGGACAAAGCCGGGCGGGAGAGTGAAGATGGGATTCCGAACGCCAAAGCCGAGGAGGCGTTGGGGACGGCGGGCGGCGGACTTCGTTTGGAAGCGGCGGAAAAGTTGATCGGCGGTGGGGGCGGCGAAGGCGCGGGGCTTTTTAGAAAAGAGTAACGGAGGGAGGGGACTGGCGTCTGTCAGGGGCACTCCGCGTTTGATCCAGGGGAGCTCATAGGTTTCGACGGTGCCAGAGCGGCGACGGATCTGGACGGAGGCGGTGGCGGGGAGTTCGTGGGCGCGCGGGATAACTTCCTGGGGACGGTAGAAGAGATAATCGGCGGCCGAGCGGAGGGTGGCGCGGGGGTTGCCGGAGGAGAGGTACTTACTGATCGAGGCGGCAATGTCGGCGGCGGGTTTGCCGTCGATGGCGACGATCTCGTCGCCGACGGCAAAGGGATAAGTTGCAATTGGAAAGCTCGACCGGTTGATGGAATCGAGGAGGAATTTTCCGTCGTAGACATCGACGAATAGGTTCATGAAGGCGTAGTAATTGGAGGGG
>JBBRIO010000350.1:0-6002 GCA_038220855.1 Bryobacterales bacterium
TGCCGCATTCACCAGCATCGCCCAGACGGCCGTCAAAAATGGAGCCCCCTCCGTCCCCGATGTCTTTCACCGCCTCTTCAAAAACGGACTACAACCGTTTAGTTCTGGTTGACCTCTCAAGCCGCTAATCAATTACCCTGAGATTCAGCAGGGCGGGGCGACAGTTGTAGGAAAAGGTCGTCCGGGCTTTCCACCTGGAACTCAAATCCCTCCCACGCCCGTCCGAGTCATGCGGCCTGACGATTTCAAGAAGATGGAACCGTAGAATGAAAATCAAAGACATGAAGATTGAACTGCTGACCGCTCTTCAGCCAAGGATGGATAAGAGCGGATTTAAGTTGCAGAAGAGCAAAGAGCGATTTGCAAAGCGGGTTGAAAGTGGGGCGTGGTGGTTTGTTCTTGATTTCACGGTCTACGAGAACCTCCATGTGAAACCTGTAATAGGTTTGCGAGTGGACGCTGTTGAGAATATCTTCCACCGGACTTCGGGCTTCGAGAGCAAGTATCAATCTGACACGCCTACGCTCTCGCTGTCAGTACAGGGCCTTGTAGGTGATCCGTCGAAGTTCGAGTACGTGCTCCGTGGTCACGATGACGTGAGTGGGGTGGCTGCTCAGATCGAGGCCGACTTTATCGGTATCGTTTGGCCCTACCTGGAGCGTCATTCAGAGTTGTCCGAGATCGACAGAACGTTGAATGAGCATCCCGAAGAAGAATGCGTTCACTACTCTATGGATTATTTGCGTTGCGCCCATGGCGTGATAGTGGCGCAAATGGTTGGACGACCAAAGTACTCTGAGCTAGTCGAGACATACCACCGGAAGTTAGCTCTGATTTCCAACGGCTTCTACCTGCCCAAGTTCGAGGCGCTTATGGCTGATCTTGGGGCATCGTGACTTTGTAGGTCGCTTCTGTTACGGGATAGTCACAACCCGTCGCTGCACTTCGAGGTTGACGGCGTAGAAGGCGGCTTGGAGGAGTTGAATGGGCCCGTGGATTGAGTCGATACGGAAGTTGCCGTTGGGTATCTAGACGACTAACTCTCGTCCTCGATCCGCGATTTTTTTCCCTGACTTACAAAGGTGGAAAGTGTAGTCACAATTTCGAGTTGATCAGTGGAGGAGTATAAATGCAGCACATCAGAGCTTTTGTAATTATGAATACGATTTGCGCAACGTGCCAATTGTTCGGGCAGACGGTCAAGGAGTATGTCTATTTTGGAGACCGGGTTGTCGCCAGCGAGAGCCGGGCCGTCACGGGCAATTTTGTCCCTCAAGTGGGCGGAGTTAGTCCGGCGAGCGGGAGTAGCTTAAGCCAAACGTTTGAGTTTTCTTATTCCGACGCCAACGGAGCCAGCGATATAAACGTCGTCAACGCGCTGATCAACAATACCCTTTCGGGAGCGGGAGCCTGTTACGTGGGCTACGTGCGTTCAGCGAATATTCTCGTGCTGGTACCGGACTCCGGCGACGCCAATCAGGCAACGGGCATGGCGCTTACGTCGGGAGGAGGCTCCTTGAGCAACAGTCAGTGCACGATTTGGCAGTCTGGAAGTTTCGCAACCCAGTCGGCCAACACGCTCAAATTAACTTTGAATATTGCTTTCAATTCTGTAGGAGGATGGCCCGGCAAGAAGGCGGTCTGGATGGCAGTGGCCGATCTGGGGAATGCCTCGTCCGGTTGGCAGGCGCTTGGCGTATGGAACATGGGAGGGGTTGCGGCCACTCCCGCACAGGTTAGCAGCGCGACTCCAGGGCGGCGGAGCGGCGGACGGGGTACCGTGGCGGTCACCTTTAGTCATAACACCAGTTTTGCGAGTTTGGGAGTTCAGAACATTTTGATCAATACGGCGGTTGACGGGGCGAACGCCTGTTTCCTGGCGTTCCTCGCATCGGCCAACATCCTCTATTTGGTAACCGATCCTGGAAACGGGCTGTTGGAACTCAGCCCTACGCCTCCTGGAGGCTCCGCTGGCAACTTTATCGGCTCGGTGGCGAATAGCCAGTGCCGGGTGTACGGCGCTACTTCGAGCTATCAACGAGCCGGAAATGGGGTCACCTTGCTTCTGGATCTGGAGTTGCTGCCAGCGTTTTCGGGCAATCGACTGGTGTTTGGGGCTGCACGGACGACGAACGAAGTGGGAAATTCTGGATGGCAGCCGGTTGCGTCTTGGTCGCGCTGAGAGGGAAAGGAGGCAGGTCGATAACGAGTCCAGCATTGCAGAACAACGGAAACGTTTGGCAGCAGACGATCGGGCCCCCCGGATTCAGTCAAACGCAGACGTATGAGTACGACGGCCTGAGCCGTGCCCAGCGACAAAAGGCGGCGGGGTTTTGCGTGGTACTGCTACCGCTTCGATATCGCGTCAATCGAAGACAAAGCTGAGCTGCGGAACAAGTTGTTCCAGCAATTTAATGCGATTCTGCGGACGAGGGACACGGCGCGGGGCTTGATTGTGAATATGTCCGATGTGTTGTTTGACACCGAAAGTTTACGCTGAGGCCGTTGGCGCGGGAGAAGCTGGCAAAGGTGTCGGGGATTGTCTCCGGGCGTCCGCGTCTGCGGCTGGACGTGGAAGGATTCACGGACAGCGTGGGGAGGGATGAGTGTAACCAGAAGCTGTCGGAACGGCGGGGCGCGGCGGGGCGGGATTATTTGACCGAAGCCGGGATGGTGGGTGCTTCGGTGACATCTAAGGGCTTCGGGGAAGCGATGCCGGTGGCGTCGAGTGACACGGCGCAGGGTTGCCAGTCGAATCGCCGGGTGGGCCTGGTGTTTTCGGGGCGGGTGATTGGGAAGCCGCCTTCGGCTAACTAATTGGCGGAGGAGAGCGCAGCAGGGGCCGGAGCCGGAGGCTGTCGGCTCCTGCTCGTTTTATGAAGGCCGGTAGGGGACCGTGACCGGTCAGGACAGTTTTTTGGGACTTAGCTGCCCCGAATCCGTTGGTGTGGGGTGCGAACGAAGCTTCGCGGATCGAGATGAAGTATCCAAGGGATCAGGCGGCCTTGCGAGGCCGGAAGAAAACGACGAAAAGCGCGGCGCAGAATACGGTGAGCCCGAGCGGGACGAGGAAGATTTTCGTGTAGTCGACGGTCTTGATTCCGCTCGCGTTCACGATCGTAAAGGCATCACTGACGAAGCCGGCAAACCAACTGCCGACGACGAGCCCGGCACCGAGGAGGACGAAAGTGATCAGCCCTTGGGCGGATGCGCGGATCTCGGGTTCAGCAGCCTGGTCGACATAGATGTAGGAAGCGGTAAAGAAACAGACGTAGCAGAGCCCGTGCAACGCGAGCGAGGCCAGAATGAGCCACAGGGGCCCGCCGAGAGCGAAGATCGCGTAGCGGACCGGCCAAGCGAGAATGCCGACCATCATGGTGCCGCGGATGCCCCAGCGTTTGAGCATCCAGGGGAGGCCGATCATCGTCAGAATCTCGGCGGCTTGCGCGATGGCCATCCACGCGGGGGCGGAGCCGGGGGCGATGCCGACCGCGTATAGAAACGGCCCGGTGAGAACGAAGTAGAACATCAGTTCGGTCGCGACCACGAAGGCGATGCCGAGGAAGACGGCGAACTCGGGCCGCTTCAAAAGCTTTAAGGCGGCGAGGAAGGCCAGGGGAGAATCACTCTTGCCGGCGGGCGGGGTGTGCGGCAGCAGCAGGCAAAACAGGCCGAGGATGACGGACAGTCCGGTGGCGAGCCACATTCCGTCGAAGCCGCCGAACTTGCCCAGGAGCAGCGGGGCACCTTCGCGCAGGCCGATGCCGAGCAGGAGACCCACGGCGATCCAGCCGATCGTGCCCCAGACCCGGACGAGGCCGAACTCACCTTCCGCTTCCGGCATGTGATGGAAGCAGATGGAATTGGTGAGCGCTAGCGTCGGGCCGTAGAGCAACGCCCACAGCAGCATCCAAAGCCAAACGCCGTCGTAGTTTGTGGCCGAGGCCATAATGAAGAGCGGGATGGCACCGAGCAGGTGCAGCGCGGCCAGAAGCTTTTCGGTCGGGAAGTACCGATCGGCCATTTGCCCCGCGAAGAACGGGGCGACCATGCAGCCGACCGGGAGCAGAGCGTAAATCGCTCCGACTTGGCCATCGGAGAGCTTGAGCACCGATCCGAGATAGGCCGAGAAGTCCGGGTACCAGGCACCCCAGACCATATACTCGAGCAACATCATCACGCTGAGGCGAAATCGGATGGACATGGTTGGGCTTTAGGAGTTAAATTTCGCGTACGCTTCGTCGAGCACTTGCACAACGTGCATAACGCGCTGGCCTTTGCCGTGGAGCCTGGCTCCGGCGTCGAGTTGTAACATGCAGCCGGGGTTTGACGCGACGATCACCTCGGCACCGGTCCCGTTGACGTACCCCATCTTGTTTTTAAGAAGCTGGCTGGCCATCTCCGATTGGACGACGTTGTATATCCCCGCACTGCCGCAGCACAGGTCGCTCATAGGCATCTCTTTGAAATTCAGTTGGGGGACGGCGGCGAGCAGCTTGCGCGGGCCGACCCGGACCTTTTGGCCGTGAGCGAGATGGCAGGAGTCCTGATACGTAACGGTCATCGGCATGGGGCCCATGTTGGGATTCAGCTCGATGCTGCCGAGGAACTCATTCACGTCGCGCATTTTCTTTACCCACTCGTGGGCTCGGTCGTGGTACTTTTCGTCGGTTTCGAGCAGCTCGTGATACTCCTTCAACGTCGAGCCGCAGCCGCCGGTGTTGCTGATGATCGCGTCGAAGCCGCCGTCGAGGATGGCGTCGATGTTGTTGCGCGCCAGTTTGCGGGCGTCTTCTTTGCGGCCGGAATGGACGTGCAGCGCGCCGCAGCAGCCTTGGGCCCCCGGGATGTGAACCTCGCAGCCATTCTTTTGCAGCACCCGGACGGTGGCTTCGTTGAGCCGGGAAAAGGTGACGTTTTGAATGCAACCCGCTAGGAAGGCAACTTTGTATTTCCGGGCTCCTTCGGCGGGAAACGTTTTGCCGATCTGGCTGAAGAAGAAAGGCACTTCGGCGTTGGGAGAGAGCAATTCAATATCGGCCAGCTTACCGAACGGCTTCAATAGACCGCTCGCCCGCACGAATTTTTGCAGGCCCGAGGCTTGGTAGAGATAAAGCCCGGCTCCGGCCAGACCGAGCATCCAGCGGGTCTGCAACAACTGGCCGAAAATGAACCAGCGGAACAGACGAATGGGTAACGGGCGGGGACGATTGTCTTCGATGTGGGCGCGGGCGGCTTCGATCAGCTTGCCGTATTGCACCCCGCTCGGGCAGGCCGTTTCGCAGCCGCGACAGGCGAGGCACAAGTCCATGTGATCGACGTAGGTCTGGCTCATCTCGGCTTGGCCGGTGGTGATCTGGACCATCTGATAGATGCGGCCGCGGGGCGAGTCCATCTCGACGCCAAGCTCCCGATAGGTGGGGCAAGCGTTAAGGCAAAGGCCGCAATGGACGCATTTGTCGAGATCTTTCTGGAGTGGAGCTTCGGAGTTGTTCAAGTTAGATGCGGCCATAGAGACGTCCCTTGTTCAGTAGATGCGCGGGATCCATCATGCGCTTAATCTTCTCCATGACGGGGAAGTCGTTGCCCGGGGAGGGCCATTGGACAACGGCGATGCGTTCGGCTCCGGCTTCGAGGACACCGGGGAACGGTTCGCGCGCGTTGGCGAGATGAAGGTAGGCAACGCCGTTGGCCGCGCGAACGACCAGCGGGCGCTTTTCCGTTTCGAGCAGGGCAAGCAGACTTTGAAGCCTGGTGGAGACGCGGGCAACCGCCCCCTTGGCGTGGCGGGTGAGAAAGTCGGAGGAGAACTCGGCGACCCGGCCGATCAGCGTGTCATTGGGGGCCACATGATAGGCCGGCAACTCACTCTTGTAGCGATCGATGACGACCTTGCTCCCCCCCACGGGAAGAATCAGCAGGAAGCCTTTGTGTCCGAGAATCTCCGCGGCCGCCGGGTTCAACAGATCAATGCCCGCGGGTTGCAGGACGCCGGCGAGCAG
>JBBRIO010000351.1:0-5995 GCA_038220855.1 Bryobacterales bacterium
GAACGGGGGGAAGAGAACCACTCGACCTCTCGATAGGGGGAAGAGAAAGACTCGATCTTCTGATAGGTGAAGGATGTCGGCGGGATTCCGGGACCGCGAAGATTAAGAGAAAGTGTTTCAGCCATAATGGCCTCCTGCTCAACATCTCGTTAGGAGAGAGTGAAACGGCTCATGAAGGCCTATTTAATTCCGTTCGCCAAAGGACCGGACCGTTCGATGGGGAGATCGGAAAGTGGATTTTGAGCGACGACGAACTTGCCATTCACAAGGTGTTCAGATTTATTTTTTTAGCGTAAGTAGCAGATAAGAAGAGAGTTGTGACCGGTCGTCGGACGAGGGTGGGTTCGGTTACCCCCTTCGTGGACTTCATAGTCGATGGCAAGAGTGCTCGATTTTTGGTTTGTCTTAACTGGAGGCAAACCCCGAGTGCACTGGTATCCGCTAAGGAGCTTCTTGATGAAGACGATGACCCGTGGGCCGGTGATTCACCGCAGTGGCTTTCGCTCGTATCTGAATGAATATTCAGCGCAACGATTTCCGAAGGAGGCGATCCTGTTACACGGCACCTCCACTACCTCCGCTCGGAGTGTTTGCAAGGGGTGGGGCCATCGCCGGGATGGACCCACTACTCGGACGAAGTCGTCCTACGTAGTAGATCAGGATGGGGCGATTTACGAAATGTATCAGCCGGAGTTTTGGGCGCGGCACATAGGAATGGAATCTCAAAATCCGGATTTGATCCATGACCGACGCTCGATTGGAATTGATCTGGTGAATCCGGGACCGCTCCGGGTGGACGGGGCGGATCCGCGGCAAATGAACTGGTTGCCTAACCAGTTTCGAGCGCGTTACTGCGGGGCGGAGGAGACGGACAAATACATCGCGGCGGATTTCCGGGGAGAAAGTTACTTCGGGTCGTATCCACTCGCTCAGATTGCGGCGTTGCGGTTTCTGATGGAGCGACTGGGAAAACAGTTCGATATCCCGATGGTGGCGCCTCCCCCGGAGAAACGTATGGTTTGCGATCCGGATTATTTTCTTACTTATCGCGGGATTGCTTCTGTTCAGAACTTACGGAACGATCGGTTCGATGTCGGCCCGGCGTTTGATTGGAGCTGGCTTGGAACTTAGTCAAACCATAGCGGAACTGGCGGGCGCGGCGCTGGCGACCGAGGAGCGGATGGCTTCCGCCGGCTGGAGGGTCGCGACGTGGGACGCGTCGGCGGATTTCCAGATGAGCCAGGGGGAAGCCCGCGAATTTACCCTGCAACTGCAACCGATGAACATCGCCCTGCGCGTGGCGCGAGGCCGAAACAGAAGCGAGAACGTAACCCTGCGGGTAATGGTGGAGACCCGCGCACTGGAGTAACTACCATGGCTGGTTCAGAATTGTTACAAGACTTACGGCAGATCCCGAATATTATCGGGGCGTTGGGATTGGCGGTGGCCGAGTCGCAGAAGCACTTCGATGAGGAGTATCTGCGGGGCATCGAAAGATTGGTTAACTTGGCCCGGGCGCATGATACCGGCGATGAAGTAATCCGCTTTTTGTTACAAGCGGCGGCACCATCGCGGTACCAGTTTACCGAGACGTCGCTGGCGGTGAAGTTGGATCTGGCGCAATCGCGAGATTCGGCGGTGCAGGGCGGTTTGGGCTTCGGCTTCGCCGGGGCGGTGGTATCCGGGGCGTACGCGGCAAATTCGGCGCAGGACTATCGGGCCGGAGCGGAGGTGCGAGTTACCTTGCACGCCGTATTGCCGGGCGATAACCAGGCGGCATTTCAATCGTTGCTCGAACGGGTGCGGCAGTCGAGTGCGCAGCCGGTGGCCTTGCCGGCTCTGCGTCCGGCGGATGAACGGGTTCACCAGGCGCTGGCGGCGGCGATCAAGGCATTGACCTAGGAGGAACTTATGGCATATTCCCGGAAGGATCTCGAAGCACAATTGGACGGCCTGAAGAAGCAGGCTGATGATCTGAAAAAGATTCTGCGGCCGTTGGCTGATCAGGATCTGATTGAACCTGGCACTCCGGTTCATGACGCGCTACGGTTGGCTTGGCAGGACTCGAATCGGCCGCTGGGCCAATTACTGGGGTACTTTGAGGCGGTCGTGGAAGGGCCGGATCCGGAAGGGGTCGCGTTCCCGGCGTTTCTCGAAATGATTTCGAAGTCGGTGGTGCGGGCGCAGGAGATGTTGGACGGCGAATCGGAGCGCTACATTCGGGAGGCAAAGGGCCGGCCGCACGCTTTGCCGTCGCTTTTCCGGATGCCGAAGGTGACGGCGCAGATGAAGTTCGGGCTGGACGTATCGGAGGGCGGCGGGCTGAATCTTCTGTTTTATTCGCGAAAGCATGAGACGACGACGCGGAACGAACAGGCGATCGAATTCGAAGTGATCAGCGTGCCGGCGCCGCCGGACGTGCTGGCGAAGGTGGAGAGCGGGGTGGTGGGCGCGGTGGTGGACCGGTCGAGCCGGGCGTTTTTGGTTACGATCTTGAAGGCGTTGGCGCCGTCGCTGGAGGTAGGGGCGCCGGACGACTTCGTGGCGATTAGCTTTCCGGGGCCGCGATATCTGGTGATCGGCGAGGCGGGGGAGTGGCTTGTGAATCTGGCGCCGGGTCAGGAGCCGGCGATGGCGGCGTTCGACGCCGAGTTCCGCCGGGAGCTCGTGCGGGCGATTGCGACGGTGCAGCGGCAATGATCGAGTTAACAGCGCTGCCGTCGACGGTGCTGGCGGGTTTGCGATCGGCTCAGACGGCGCTGGGAGCGGGCTATCTGGTCCGGGCCGCGGTGCGGCTGAAGCTTTACGTTTCCCGGCAGCAGGAGCGTTTGGCGTTTCGGTTTCGGCGGCAGTCGGAGGAGGTGTTGCTGGAACTTGATTTGCGCTTTCGGGCGCGGCTGGACCCGGCGGCGCGGGCGGAGCGGATGGTCGCGTTGGCTCCTCCGTTTTTTGGCGATCAGGTGACGGGCGAACAGCGGTTCCACTTGGCGGCGGCGCTGGGAGGGGCGGCGCAGGCTTACTTTCGGGTGGGTTTGTTTTGTATGGCGGTGGGGGAGAACGATCGGGTGTCGTGGCTTTGGCACGGCGGCCGGCGGGCGGAGTTGATTTTGGAGCCGACTCCGCTGGGCTGGCGGATCGTGCCCGGTCCGTTGGCGATGCTGGTGGCGGAGCTGCGCCGGTGGGAGGAGAGCGGCTGCTCGATTGGCCGGGAGGTGACGGTGTGCCGGAATTCGTCGACGCTATCGATGGTGCTTTACCGGCTGTTGGAGGCGAGTGCGGGGATGGATGAGTTTTCGGCGGAGGTGAAGGTGTTGGAGGATCCGGGAGTTAGTTTGAGCCTGACGATGGCGATTGCGGATGGGGTGGCTTGGGTTCGTTGGCGGGCCCCTTCGTGGCCGAAGAATTATGCCGAACCGGGGAATTTGTTGCTACTACTCCGTTTCGTGGACGTGTGGCAGCGGGCGCTGTGCGAGCCAGACGGCGGATAGGCGGAACCAGGGGAGATGACGGCGAACGATAGCTCCGTGGAGGCCGGCCGAATGAAAGAGATCGGCCAACTCGGCCGGGCGAAAGCCGGCGGCGACACTGACGGGGCCGTCGTGCAGGGTAATCGGGTTCCAGCGGAGGAGGGGAGCGGTGAGGGGCAGAAAGGACCAGGCGAGGCGGCTGCGTTCGAGGTCGTTGACGACGATGCCGAGGCGGGCGAGGGCGGCGAAGGATTGGAGCAGCCGGACGATGGCTTCGTTTTCGAAGTGATGGAGAAACAGGTTGGCCATGACGAGGTCGAAGGAGCGCGGGGGGAAGGGGAGGGCGAAGGCGTCGGCGGCGACGCGGGGGCCGTGGCCACGGCGGAGGTGGGATTCGGAGAGGTCGAGGCTGACGACCCGGGCGTTCGGCAGGGCTGAGGCATGGTCGGCGGAGGCGGCGCCGATGTCGAGGATGGTGAGTCCAGGGCGGGCGAGCGGGCGCAGAACGGCTCGTAGCGTTTGGCGACCGCCGAAGAAGCGATTGATCCGCTGGAGGTCGGCGAGATTGGCGGTGACGTCGTCGGGGGAGGCGGAATCGAGTAGCTCGGGAACGATTTTGCGAGCGGTGAGGTCAGGCGGCCATGGCATCATAGTGCGTTATGGATATTTTCACCGGACACACCGGTTGGATTGAAGTGGTCTGTGGGCCGATGTTCTCGGGCAAGAGCGAAGAGCTGATTCGACGGCTGCGGCGGGCTCGGATTGCCCGCAAGCGGGTGCAGGTATTTAAACCGGCGATTGATGATCGTTACTCTCACGAAGAAATTGTCTCTCATGCGGACCAGCGGATGGCGTCGGAGACGGTGGGCGGGGCCGGGGAAATTTTGAAGGTGTTGGATTGGCGGACGCAGGTGGTGGGCATTGATGAAGCGAATTTCATGGGGCCGGAACTGGTGGAAGTGGCCGAGCAACTGGCCGACAGCGGCAAGCAGGTGATCATTGCGGGGCTGGATACGGATTATCTGGGGCGGCCTTTTCCTCCGATCCCAGACTTACTGGCCCGCGCGGAATCGATCACGAAAACGTTGGCGATATGTATCCGATGCGGAAATCCGGCGAAGCATACGCAACGTTTGGTGGAGAGTGAGGATCTGATTGTGGTCGGTGCCACGGGTATGTACGAGGCGCGCTGCCGGCGGTGTTTTGAACCGGGGATCTCGAAGCAGGAACGCTTTGACTTCGCCATGGCCAAGCCGCTGCGGCGTGAAACGTGAAACCCTATGGTAACGCACCGCATATATTTGTCAGGACGAATGTTATTCTAGACTCGAACGTCAGGAGGTTGATCCGCAAATGAATCCAAATCCCAATCCCATGTATATGCCGCCCCCCCCACCACCGCCACCGAGCGGGGGAGGGGTGAAGATCCCGATTCTGTTCGGCTCCGTTCTGGCGCTTTTGGGGGCCAACGTCTACTTGTTCTTGCAACTGGACAAGACGAAGATCGAAGTGGCGGGCTTGAAAGACTCGATGACGCGCGAGATTTCTGGCGTCAAAGAGACGTCGAACGTCACGACGGCGACGAGTAAACGCTACATCAGCGAGCTGAAGGACGATCTGGAAGCGGCGCGCCGGCAGGCGGCGATGGCCGCGGGTCAGGCCAAGATTGACGCCGAGAAGAAGGCGACCGAACTGACGGCCAAGTTAGAGAGAGAGACCAAGGCGGTCCAACAGCAGATGGCCAGCCAGATCACGGAAGTGAAGCAGGAAGCCAGTTCGGCCAACACGAAGATCGCGGCCGTTTCAACCGAAGTCGGCACCGTGAAAACCGATGTTGCCAATACCAAGACCGAACTCGACAAAACCATTTCCGATCTGAAGCGAACCCGCGGCGACTTGGGCGAACAGAGCGGACTGATTGCGACGAACTTTAAAGAGTTCCAGGCTCTGAAGGCGCTGGGGGATCGCAACTATTTCGAGTTTACGCTGCCGAAAGAGAAAGCGGCTCGGCGGGTGGGCGATGTGATGTTGCAACTGAAGAAGTCCGACGCGAAGAAGAATCGTTTCAGCGTGGATCTTACCTTTGACGACAAGACCGTTGAGAAGAAAGACAAGACGCTTAACGAACCGCTACAATTCTACACGTCGAAGGCTCGGCAACCGTACGAGATCGTCGTCAATTCCATCGGCAAAGACACGATCAGCGGTTACTTGGCGACGCCGAAAGTTCAGACTCCTCGTTAGCCCCACGAAGGGGTCGTAACTTCTACGACCCCTTCTTTTCGCCTTTCTTCGGTGCATCCACCGCCAGTTTCACCTTCGTTCCCGTATCCAATTTGACCATCTGGCTTGTCGCCACGGTTTCGCCTTCGGCTAGACCTTCGAGAATTTCTACGTCCTGACCGATGCGGTCACCGAGTTTGAGGTCTCGGGCCTCAATCACTCCATCCTTTACGACAAAGGCCTTGTTCGAACCGAGGACGTAGTAAACGGCCCGTTGCGGAACGACGGTGACCTTCTCGTTCTTA
>JBBRIO010000352.1:0-5979 GCA_038220855.1 Bryobacterales bacterium
AATCGTTACGATCACTTTCAACCTGAATCGCAACATTGATGTGGCCGCGCAGGACGTCCGTGACGCCATCGCGAGCATCATTTCCCAACTTCCCCGCGACGCTAAACCGCCGCTCATTAAGAAGCTTGATACCGACGCCTCGCCAGTCATGACCTTGATCCTCAGCGGCGATAAGACCGGCCGCGAGCTTTATGAAATCGGTGAGCGAGATATCAAGGATTCCATCGAAAGCGTCGGCGGGGTGGGCCAAGTGCAGCTCATCGGCGGCCAGAAACGGGCGATCAATATTTGGGTGGATGCCGATCGTCTGGCCGCCTATAAAATCCCGATTCTGAGCGTTCGCAACGCGATTGCGCGGCAGAACTCCGACATCCCGGGTGGCCGGGTCGACCAGGGCAGCCGGGAACTGGTTCTGCGTACGCTCGGTCGCTTTCCTGATCCGAAAACGTTTAACGAACTGGTGGTCGCCACCATCGGCTCTTCGCCCATCCGGATTCGCGACATCGGCTATGCCGAGGACGGCCATAAAGAGCAACGCACCGCGGCCCGTTTCGATGGCAAACCCGCGGTCGCCCTCGAAGTGCGCCGTCAATCCGGTGCGAATACGATTGACGTCGTGAACGGAGTGAAGGCTCGATTGGCCAAGGTCACCCCGCTGCTCGCCCCGGGCGTTCAGTTGGACATCCTGCAGGATCAATCCCGCTATATCGAAGCCGCCTTCCACGAGGTGCTGCTCCATCTGATCCTCGGTTCGATTCTGGCTTCGCTCGTCGTGTTCCTCTTTATGCAGGACTGGCGGGCGACGGTGATCGGTGCAGTCGCCATCCCGGCGTCGATCATTGCCACGTTCGGTGCCATGCGGGCAATGAACTTCACGCTGAATAACATCACCATGCTTGCCCTCGTTCTGATGGTCGGGGTGGTGATCGACGACGCGATCGTGGTGCTTGAAAACATCTTCCGCTTCGTCGACGAAAAGAAAATGGCGCCGCGCGAAGCCGCGGTCCGCGCCACCAAAGACATTGGCTTGGCCGTCATGGCCACGACCCTGAGCCTGATTGTCGTATTCCTTCCGGTATCGTTCATGTCTTCGATTTCGGGCCGGTTTCTTTACTCTTTCGGGGTTACGGCGACGGTCGCGATCCTGGTTTCACTCGTCGTCAGCTTCAGCCTTACGCCCATGATGTGTTCTCGCATGCTGAAGCAGGGCGAAGGCCTGCACACCTCGAGCAAGGGTCTGTACGGGGTCACGGAACGGTTCTATATGAAGCTTCTCCGATGGTCGATGAGCCACCGGCTTGTCATCGCTTCGCTCGGCGTGGTAACCATCTGCAGCACCGTCCCTTTGTTCCGTCTCGTCCGCCAGGAGTACCTGCCGACCAACGTGGACGAAAGCGAAATCGAAGTGAGCATCAACACTCCGGAAGGGACCAGCCTGCAGGCGATGCAGGAGGTGCTCGACCGTATCTACCTGGAGCTCAAGCCGATGCCCGGCATCAAGCATGTGGTGGCCGTGGTGGGATCCGGTTACCTGCAAAGCGTGAACAGCGGCCGCATCTATCTCGCCCTCGAAGACATTGAAAATCGCGTTTTTTCGCTCTCCCGCCTTTGGCGCAAAACGCTCGAAGGCCATCCCGCCGAAGCCTTTCAAGGGGTTTACTCCCAGCGCGACGTCATGACCGCAGTCCGCGCAAAATTGAAGCAGTTCCCCGATCTCCGCTGCCGCGTTGGCAATATCCAATCGCTCAACCAGGGCTCTGCGCCCTATGACATCGACTTCGTCATCCGTGGGCCCGAAATCAGCGAGCTATTCAAATACTCGGAACGCCTCCGCAAGACCGCGATGACCATTCCCGGGCTCGCCGACGTTGATACCACCCTTCGCATCAACAAGCCGGAACTTCGCGTGCTTATCGACCGCAATCGCGCGGCTGACATGGGCGTTGACGCCTCGGACATCGCCAGTTCGCTGCGGCTGATGGTCGGCGGCGACGATGAAGTCTCGCGCTTCCGTGACGACAAAATCGCCGAAGAGTACGATGTCGAAGTCCGCCTGAAAGACACTGACCGGAACTCGATGGCGACCGTCTCCAAGCTCTATGTCCCGTCCACCAAAGCCCGTCTGGGCCTCGTCCGGCTCGATAACGTCGTCGAAATGAAGGAAGCCATTTCGGCCTATCGCATTGAGGGCCTTGACCGCCAACGCCAAGTTGGCATCCGGGCCAACATCCTGCCCGGCTATGGTCTCGGCGATCGGCTTCCGGAAATGTTCAAAGCCGCTGACGCAATGAACATGCCGGCCTCGTACTCCACGACGATCATCGGCCGCGGCCGCGAATTCGAGCGGACCCTGACCGAGTTTCTCCTTGCCTTCGGCCTCTCGATCGTCTTCATGTACATGATTCTCGCCTCGCAGTTTGAAAGCCTGCTGCATCCGGTGACCATCCTGCTCAGCCTCCCGCTGGCCGTCCCGTTCGGCTTCCTTTCGTTGTGGCTCTTCGGGGAAACGCTCAATCTCTACTCTGCCCTCGGCATCCTGGTTTTGTTCGGCGTCGTGAAGAAAAACAGCATTCTGCAGATCGACCATACCAACAACTTGCGCCGGGAAGGCTTAGATCGCGCGGCGGCGATCTTACAAGCCAACAAAGACCGTCTCCGCCCCATTCTGATGACCACCATCACCCTGGTCGCCGGCATGTTGCCCCTTGCCCTCGGCACCGGCCCCGGAGCCGAAGAGCGCCGCTCGATCGCCATCATCGTCATCGGTGGCCAGAGCCTGTCGCTGCTTCTGACCCTGATCCTGACCCCCGTAGCCTATAGCCTGCTCGACGACCTTGGCACTTGGGTGCGACGGCGCCGAGGCGTCCCCGCTCCGGAGACGATAGAGGCATAAACTAGGATCGAACCCTTATGCGTACGCTGCTCCTGTTCGCCGCCTCTGTCTCCGTCCTGCCGGCGGTCGACTATCAACGCGAAGTCCGGCCCATCCTCGCCGATAACTGCTTCCAGTGCCACGGCCCCGACGAGGGCACCCGAATGGCCGGTCTGCGTCTCGATCAGAAGGATTCGCTCGTGGGCAAACGTGCCGCCATTCTCGCCCGGGTCACCGAGACCCGCGCGCAGCGGATTATGCCCCCGCCGTCGTCCCATAAAAAGCTCGCTCCCGAACAGATCGCCACGCTCAAACGCTGGATTGAAGACGGGGCGCCCTGGACCGCCCACTGGGCGTACGAGGCTCCTGTGCGGCCCGCCGTCGCCAGCGGCAATCCCATCGACGTCCTCGTCCGCAATCGGCTGAAAGGCCTGACGCCCGCCGCCGAAGCCGATAAACGAACCCTCGCCCGCCGCGCCGCGCTCGACCTGACCGGCCTGCCGCCGTCGAAGGCCGACCTCGATTTATTTCTCAACGACTCGTCCGCGGCCGCGTATGAAAAACTCCTCGACCGCCTGCTCGCCTCGCCCCGCTACGGCGAGCACCGCGCCCGTTACTGGCTCGATGCGGCGCGCTACGCCGATACCCACGGCATCCATGTCGACAACTACCGCGAAATGTGGCCCTACCGCGATTGGGTCATCGCCGCCTTTAATCATAATCTCTCCTTTGACCGCTTCACGACCGATCAGCTAGCCGGCGACCTGCTGCCTAACCCGACCTTCGACCAGCGGATCGCTACCGGCTTCCAGCGGTGCAATCCCACCACGAACGAAGCGGGCCTGATCGAGGACGAGTACGCCGAAATCTATGCCAAGGACCGGGCGGATACCGTGGGAGCCGTCTGGCTCGGCATGACCGTCGGCTGCGCCGCCTGTCACAACCATAAGTTTGACCCCATCACCCAGAAGGATTTCTACTCCCTGGGAGCCTTCTTCCGCAACACCACGCAGAACGTGATGGACGACAATATCCCGGACACCCCGCCGGTTCTCGTCGTTCCTCGCAGTGAAGATCGCGAGCGTTGGGACCAGGTCTCCGCGCGGCGCCGGGCTTTGCAATCGGAACTCGATCAACGTCGAACCAGCGTTGACCCAAAGTTTGAACAGTGGCTTCGCTCATCGCGCAGCAAGGGCATTGGCGGAGCCCCGCTGGCCGCCAAGGATGAACTCTACACCCTTCGCTCTCCCCTGCGCTTTGAGAAGAACGAAGGCGTACCCGCCATCAAGGCACCCCGCCTGCTGGCCGATCAGGCGTTCACCATCGCCGTCTCCTTCTTCTTCCCCAAGACCGAGCAGAGCTATACCATCGCCGCCCAGCAGGACGCCGAAGACAAGGGCCGCGGCTGGACCATCGACGTCGGCTCGCGTGTGCCCTCCTTCCGCCTGATCGGCGACGAAGGTAAGAACATCGAAATCCGCGCCAGCCACCTGAGCCAGATGGCTCAAGGTTCCTGGAACCACCTCGTCGTCTCCTACGATGGCACCCGCCACCAGTCCGGCCTCAGCCTCTGCCTCAACGGCAAGGCCGTCCCCACCCAGGGCGCTGGCAACCAAAACGTCCAGCTTCCTGGACGAATCGACTCGGCCTCGCCGCTGCTGCTGGGCAAGTCGCTCGCCGGAGGAGAGATCGCCGATTTCCGTATTTTGAAGCGCGTCGTCAGCGAAACCGAGGCCCGCGTGCTGGCCGATTGGCCCGCCATCCGGAAGGGCGAAGACCGCGAAGCGCTGCGGACTTACTACCTCTTCCACCGCGATGGTACCTACCCCAAACTGGCCGCCGAACAAGGCCAGTTACAGCTCGAAGCCAAAGCCATTGTTCGTCGCGGAGCCATTACTCACGTCATGCAGGAGCGCCCGGGCTCGATGCCCTTTGCCAATATTCTCTACCGGGGAGCGTACGATCAGAAGCGTGAAAAAGTGGAAGCGAACACGCCCAGCGTGCTGCCGCCGATGGGCGCCGATCTGCCCCGCAATCGCCTCGGCCTGGCCCAATGGCTGCTGAAGCCGGAGAACCCGTTGACCGCCCGGGTCGCGGTGAACCGCATGTGGCAGGAGCTGTTCGGCGACGGCCTGGTGCGCACCGCGGAAGACTTCGGCAGCCAAGGCCAAGCCCCGGTGAACCCGGAACTGCTCGACTGGCTCGCGGTCGATTTCCGGGAAGGCGGCTGGGACGTCAAGCGGTTCTATAAGCAGGTTATGCTGTCGGCCACCTATCGCCAAGCCGCGGTGACGACGCCCGAAAAACTCGCGCAGGACCCAGAAAATCGGCTGTTGAGCCGCGGCCCTCGCTTCCGCATGGATGGCGAGATGGTCCGCGACTACGCCCTGGCTTCGAGCGGTCTGCTGGCCGGCGAAATCGGGGGGCCCAGCGTGAAGCCGTACCAGCCCGGCGGCGTCTGGGAGACGGTCGCCATGAATGGCTCGAACACCCGTTTCTACCAGGCCGACGCGGGGGATAAGCTTTACCGCCGCAGCGTTTATTGGTTCTGGAAACGTAGCGCCCCGCCGGCCAGTATGGAGATCTTTAACGCGCCGACGCGCGAAGCCTGCACCGTCCGCCGCGAGCGGACGAATACGCCGCTGCAAGCTCTCGTCACGATGAACGACGTGCAGTTTGTCGAAGCCGCCCGCGTGCTCGGCCAGCGCGCTTATAAGGTTTCGACCGACTTCGATCCGCGCGCCGACTTCCTGGCCGACGCCGTCCTCGGCCGGCCCTTGGCCGCGGCCGAACGGCAGATAGCGCGCAAGTCGTTTCAGGAGTATTTGCGCTACTACGATGGCAATTTAACGGACGCCAGGAAATTGATGGCGGCCGGTGCTGCCCCGGCGGACACGACCGTCGCCCCGGCCGAAGGCGCGGCGTTAACGATGCTGGCCAACCAACTGCTCAATCTGGACGAAGTGCTGACGAAGTAGTTACGGCACCCAAACCACGGAGACGAGAGAGCAGGTTAGAGCACCGGCCGCGAGGGGGATCATGCCGGCCATCCGCTTCCGCTGCAGGAACCACATCAGCACGAGGCCGGTGAAGGAGACAACGGCCAT
>JBBRIO010000353.1:0-5961 GCA_038220855.1 Bryobacterales bacterium
GACGTGTTGCAGGTGGTACGGGCGGTGTCTTTACTGACGGCGGTGTCGCCGCACAGGACCCAGGTTTCTCCTCCGAAAAAGGATTTCGGATTCTTGATGAAGCCCGTCATGGAAGCGAAGCCAGGGCGGGTGAAGGCGCCGAGCACGTCCTTGTTGTTGACCACAAAGTCGGCGGAATTCTTGATGTCGCGATTGAAATTTACCGGCTTGTTGAGCTTGTTGGCCGCCGCAATCATGGAGAGGTAGATGGGCTTCACGCCAGAGAAGCCGGAAAGGTAGCGGCGCGCGTTGCTGACCGGTTCGGGTTCGAAGGGGAGGGGGCAGCCCCCGGTCTTGAGGAACTCGCTATAGAACTCGAACTGTTGCCGCGCGAGTTTCTGGCGAGGTTCGTCGACGTTTTTGCCTTGGGACCAGGCGGCGAGCAGAGCGGGGGTAGTGACTTCGGGCTGCGCCTTATCGGGATAGGCGGTGAGGGTGAGGTAGGTCCGCAGGTTGGAGAAATTAGCCGAGTAATCATCGTTGGGATTCGGCGTGGCGGGCAGGCGGCTCATCTGGCTCTTCAGATTGAGAACCGTGGGGCCGAGCAGCTGTTGGTTGAACTTCTGGCACCAGATTTTCTTGACTTCGGGATAGGCGGCGTCGCCGGAGTAAAGGCCCCAGCGGAGGCTGTAGGGCGAGCCGTTGACCCGGTAGCCGTCCAGGGTCTGGAGGGTGCCGCGGAGGACTTCCAGCTTTTCAAGAGCGGAGACTTCGGGCAGGGCGGCGGGGTCGGCGGCGTTGACGCTCGCCATGCCGCGAGCGGCTTCGATGGCGTTATTTTCGAGCGACCGGTTGTTGAAGTAGGAGACCGTAAAGCCAGTCAGCGCCCCCAGGCCGAGGACGGCCGCGGTCGCCAGCAGGACCCGCTGCGCCATGCTCGTTTTGGTGGACGAGCTCGAAGCCATCAGGGCGTCTTTGTCGCCGAGCAGGATGTCGTTGAAAAGGCGGCCAAGGAATGTCCACTGCGGAACTTTGCGGGTGGCGCCGACGGTGGGAGTGCCTTGGACACCTTGGGCCATGAGGCCACCCGGTCCGAGCTTGAAGACTTTCGTAGCGCTGGAGCCCGCGTCGAGGGCGGGCTGGTGTTGTTCGCGGGCGGAGCGCAGACCGCCGCTGTCGTCGACGATGATGGGACGGACGCCGGAGAAGTAGAAGCCGCGGAGGAAGGGAGAAGTCCGGAGCTGACTGGGCCGGCAGAGGTCAACGAGGAACTGGACGATCGGTGTCCGCAGCTTGCGGAACTCGCGGGCAAACTCGTAAGCCCCGGGGAGTTTTTCGGGATCGGTTTCGCGGGGTAGATAGAAGAGGCGCTTATCGCCGAGGGAGTAGCAGATGTTCTGGAACAGGTCGGCGACCTGTTTGTTCGCGTCTTCGGCGTAGATGCCCTGGGCAGAGAAGTTCTGCATCGGGACGGTAGCTCCGAGGACCTGGAAGGCTTCTTCATTCGAGAAGTTCCGGACGAACTCGTGGAAGAAGGGCATGCGGTCCATGCGGGTAAACAGCACGTAAACGGGGAAGTTGATGCCGAGGGTTTGCGCAATATCGCCAAGGCGGGCGTTGAGGTTGCGGGCCGAAGCGGTGATGGCTTCCCCACCGCCGGGGGTGAGGAAGCGTTCCACGTCGAAGCAGACGACGACGGCGCGGGGGGCCTGGGCTGAGCCGCCCATGACCGACTTCATACCGCCGGGGGCCATGCGGCGAACCAGCCGCTGCCAGCGTTCGGCATTCCCCATCAGCGCGCCGCCGGCATCGAGAAACAGCGAATTCTTGGCGAGGAAGACGTTGGCCAGGCGGGTCGAAACGATATTGGTTTCCTGGTAGACCTGGCCGCAGACGAGTTCCGGTTCGAGGGCGGACTGGACGAGCGTCGTGGTTTTGACGCTCCCCGGTTCGCCCATGACAAAGAAGAGCGGAAGGTTGCCGATTTTGGCACCCGCGACGGCTTTGGCGGCGGCGAGCTTAGCGTCGACTTCTTTGACCAGCTGGTCGATTTCCGGGTCGCCGCTGGGCTTGGCACCGCTAGCGGCGTCCTGTTTATTTTTCCACCATACAAAGAACCCGGCACCGATGATGCCCACGATGCTCAGCAGCCCGATGAAGATATAGAGGGTTGCGTCTTTAAGGCCGAGCAGAAAACCGAGACCGACCGAGAGTCCGATCCAAACTACGAGTCCGATGAGTGCGATTACGAGAGGTGACATGGCGGAACTCCCTTAGCGTCCGAGGGCCAACTGTTGGAGAGTAGCGATGCCGCCGTCCAACATGAAGTAGTAGAGGACATAGCCGAGTACAGCGAAGACTACGGCGCCGATGGCCCCGTAGAGAAGGCGTTTGACCCAGGGGTCTTGGGTAGAAGTGGGGGCGCCGGTGGAGGGTGGCGGTTGCCAGTCCGGCGACAGCAGCGCGGAGGAGCGACGGATCCGCGCGATCTTTTCACCGACGGCGTTCACGATCGGGCCGATTTCAGCGCGATTGCCGATCGAGTAGCGACCGGCGAATCCCAGCAGCATACAGAGTTGGAACATCTCGAGCAGATCGGCTAGCGACTGCGAGTCGTTCATACGGACCAAGTTATTCAGATGCTGAAAGAAGACCTCGCCAGCGACGTGGTGGCCAAAGTACTCTTCCTGGAGCGGTTGGCGGGGCCAATCGGCAAAGACCGGGCTCCGCAGGTTGAGGATCGATTCATCGAGGAACGCAACGGCGGCGAAGATGGCGAGTTGGATTTCCTGCTGATCGTAGCCGCGTTTGCGCGCTTCGGCGTCGGCCATTTTGAGGGCTTCGCGGACTTGTTGACGGAAGATGTTGGGGTCGGTAACGGGTTGTCGATTGGAGCGCAACCGTTCGGCGACGGTGAACACTTCCTGGAAGACGAAGGCGAGATTCTCGGCTCGACGTTCGGTGCCGTAGGCGGCGGGTGGGGCTGGCGGGGCAGAAGGGTTCATCGAATCCTCGTGGGTAGGGGAGTTACGAGTCTAACAACGCAAACAGCTCGAGCTTGGGGTCCGGCAGATCGCCGGGGATATAAATTCCGACTTGACGGGTGCGATTGATTTGGCTCCAGTGGGGGTCGGCGCAGGTGATAGAAAAATATTGGGCATCGACGCGACTGCGGATGGCCGACGGCGGGACCGGGAGATGGGTGAGGGACATACCGCCCATCGCTCTTTCGACGAGCTTGGCGACCCAGTCAGCCGAACTGAGCTTGGTGAGCATCGGCGTCCGGCGGATGACTTCGGCTTCTCCGATATTGCAACGGATCGCCAGGATCCAACGCGACTTGTTGAGGGCGCGGGTATCGGTGACGGCTCCCGAATAGAAGTAGTCGGCGGTTTTTTCCAGGTGGATCTCAACGAAACGGGTCGGCACGATGGTCTCCAAGTGAGTGCGGATGTGGAGGTCGAGCGCTTCAAAAGTTTTATCTAATTTTCGATGATCGTAGAGCGGGATGTCCCGGGGATGGGATTCGATCGCAAAAGTGCAGAGGGCGCCACCGAGGCGGGCCATGGTGGAGTACAGCTCTTCGGGGTGGCCTTTTTTCACGCGAAGGATATGCCGGAGTTCGGGGACAGCGGCGTTGACGCTATGGAGCATCCAGAAGGTGGCGATTTCACTCGTTGAGTATTCGCTCCACAGGCTGGCCCCGGCGGTTTTGCCTCGGCTGAGGGTGGAGCTCTTCTCTTCGAGGATATCGATCAGCCGGGCGAGCATGGCGAGCAGGCGTTCACTGGCTCCGATCTGGATGCACGGGGGGACGAAGTCGCGGTCGAAGATGAAGCCGCCGGTGCCGTCGCGCTGAATCCGGGCGATCGCGATCGACTGCTGGGGTTCGAAGGGTTCGGTATCGAGGACGAGGCGGACGTTTTTGCGCCCGAGGCGGACGGGCTTCTCGTCGCGTCCGGTGGTTTCATCAAAGACCGAGACCGGTTGGGCGGCGTAGCGCACCGTGGGATTGGGGCTGTCTTCGGAAGGGAGACAGTTGAGCCCGTTGTGCTTCATCGGGGGCACAGTGAGAAGCACCGTGACGGTGTCCCGGGTAACGGGGAACAAGTCTGCAAAGGCTCGCCGGGCCGGGAGCGGATCGTGGTCTGGCATATGAAAAGCCAGGCCATCGGGAAAGACTCCCCGGGCGTGTAGCAACGCCAGGGAGCCGTTGAGGAGAGCCTCAGAATCGAGTTCACACCCGATGAGCCCCCACGCTTCAAACCAAAGCGAGGAGGTGGCAAAGCGAATGGAGTCTTCGAAGTATCGGCCCTGCACCTGAAAATGGTGAGGACCGAGATACATCCCCTCCGACCAGACGACGCGGGAAAGCTGTTTCATTCCGGAACCTTGCCATTTCTGGCAGCATTCACTCTACCATAGAGCTCGTTCATCATACGCTCCTCCAATTGTTACGCGGAAAGCGTAGGGAAATCCCGCTACGCCTCTAAAATAATCAGTGTATTATCGAATGAAAATCGGTGATGGTATCGAGGTTCGGATTCCGCGCTGCATGGTAAGCTTGGGACTCTAATAAAGGCGACTTGGCCAATGAGCTTCTACGATAAATACGAATTGCTGGCCCCTCTCCGCGACGACGGCATCAAGACGTTTGTTGCGAGAGAGATTGCAACAGGACGAGCGCTTGAAGTCCACATGTTCGTGGCCGGACGTACGCCCGAGAACGCGGCGATACTGACGAAACTGGATCGCCTGGGGGCCGCGGACGCTCGGCTGATTGTCGAGCGCGGTGAATTGGAAGGCAGCCCCTATGTGGTGGCCGAACTGTTGCCGGACCGCAAGACCCTCCGTGCTTGGGCGGAATCGCTGCCCTCGGCGATGCCCAGTGAAGTGGCGACGGCGGAGATGCCAAAGCTCGTCGTGCCGCCCGTCGAGTCGGGGAGTGAACCGTCTTCGTTTACCTCATCGTTTGCAGCGCCGCCAGCTCCGCCCCCTGCCCCGCCAAATGCTTCACCCGTGACGCCGGTCACCGAAGCGCCTTCGTTTACTTCGATGTTTGCAACGACGGCCCCGGCGCCGGTCCCGGCGGTGGCGGCCGCGGCCGCGGCTCCGGTCGGCGGAGAGACCGTCTCTTTTACTTCGATGTTCGCAGCGCCTACTCCGGAAGCGCCTGTCGTGGTGCCGGAACCGCCCAAGGCTCCAGTGACTCCGATCGGCGGCGAGACCGTCTCGTTTACTTCGATGTTTGTAGCGCCGCCCCCCGCAGCACCGGTCTTGGCGCCGGAACCGCCCAAGGCTCCGGTGACACCGGCAACGGCAGCACCCGCGGCTCCGATCGGCGGCGAGACCGTCTCCTTTACTTCGATGTTCGCAACCACCGAACCGCCGAAAGCGCCGCCTCCGCCCGCCGCGACTGCTCCCGCGGCGGTGATCGGTGGCGAAACAGTTTCGTTTACGTCGATGTTTGCGACGGCGGAACCGCCGAAAGCCCCTGCCGCTGCCGCTCCTATCGGAGTGGTAGCCGCACCAGTACCTTCGGCACCTGTGGCACCCTTGGCACCGGCGAATCCTGTCGGTGGGGATACCGTTTCGTTCACATCAATGTTTGCGATGGCGGAGCCGCCAACTCCCATCCCTCCCCCTGCGGCGCCGAAGACCGCCGTACCGCCACCGACGCCAGCAGCGGGTTCCTTGGGAGACACGACGGCGTTTACGTCGATGTTTGCGATGGAACCGCCGCCTCCCGCGCCGAAAGCCGTCGTCGCCCCAATGCCACCGCCGACGACGGTTGCGCCGCCGCCTCCCGCGCCGGCCGCTTCGTCGTTTACCGCCATGTTCCCGTCCGCAGCGCCAGCGCCGACCCACGGATCCATATCGCCGGGGGCGATTGAGCGGGGAGAGACCCTGCCTCCATTTCGCGTTCCAGCGATGCCGCCGGGTGCTCTGGAACGAGGGGAGACCCTCCCCCCATTTCGCGCA
>JBBRIO010000354.1:0-5945 GCA_038220855.1 Bryobacterales bacterium
CCCACCGCCAGCGCCGGACGAATCCACTCGTCGACGTTCTGGGCCCGGCACGCAAAATACAGCAACATCTCCGCTCGAGCCGATAGCTCCCCGTTCGCCGAATCGAGCAAAATCTTCCGAATCTGCCGCCCAATCGGCGTCCCGCCCGGCTCCGCCGTCTCCAGCACGTCGAGCCCCATTCCCTTCAGCCGTTCTACCAGCAAACGCATCTGCGTCGTCTTCCCGCAGCCGTCGCCACCTTCGAACGAAACGAAAAAGCCCCTCTTAGTCATAGACGAAGTGCAAAACCTTCTTCAAGTCTTCCCACGATTCGCGCTTCGCGTTCTGGTTGTACGGTCGCAGCAGATACGACGGATGATAGGTCACCATCACCGGAATATCCTGCCACTTGTGCCAATTCCCCCGCAGTTTAGTAACCCCTTCCTTGGTCCCCAAGAGCGCCTTGGCCGCCGTCGAGCCTAACGCGCAGATCGCCTTCGGTTTAATCGCCAGCAACTGCCGAAATAGAAACTGGCCGCAGATCTCCATCTCGTCCGGCATCGGCGCCCGATTCTCCGGCGGCCGGCACTTCACGACGTTGGCGATATACACGTCCGGTCGCAGAATCGTAATTCCTTCCTTCGACGCCGTGCCTTCGATCATCGCCGTTAGGAGTTGCCCGGCCCGGCCGACGAACGGCAATCCGCTCGCATCCTCGTCCGCCCCCGGCCCCTCGCCCACAAACACGAGCCTTGCGCCTTCGCTCCCCGATCCAAACACGATCTTGTTCCGCGCTTCGCACAGCCGGCAGCGCTTGCAGTCGCCAATGTCCTGCCGAATCGCTTCCATCGAATCGCCTTCCGGCGCTAAAGGCAACAGCTTGGGAACAGGGTTTTTCATAAGGAGAGCAGGGGGGGGCATGACGCGCACCGGCATTGGCCTTGGGGCCGGCGGCGGTGCCATCGGCGGCAACAATGAATTCAAGTCTTCTACCAGCTCCGGCAAGGCCTCCGGAGCCGCCAGCGATGAACCGCGCTGGTAGATGGTCTTCATCCCCAAGTCCTGATAGAACTCAAGAAACTGGCGTATCTCTTCCCGGGTCATTCGTTTGCGTGGAGCGACAGTCGCAGTCGCAAAGCCTGGTCAAAAATCTGTCGCGCCACCTCGCGCTTCGACGCCCGCTCTATGTGCCGCGTCTCCCCCGTCCGCATCACCAGCGTCACCTCGTTCTCATCGGCCTCGAACCCCGTCCCCGACTGGTTCACCAGATTCCCCACCACCATATCGGCGTTCTTCGTCGTCATCTTCCGCTTGGCCTCCGCCACCAGGTTCTGCGTCTCTGCCGCAAACCCAATCAGCAAACGGTCGCCCTTCTTCGCCCCGACTTCGGCCAGAATATCCGGCGTCGGATCCAAATCCAGCGCCACCCGCGCCGCCGTCTTCTTCAGTTTTTGTGGCGCAATTTCGGCCACGTAATAATCCGCCACGGCCGCCGCTTTCACGATGATCGAGGCTGCGTCCAAGTGCCCCATTACGGCATCCCGCATTTCCCGAGCCGAATGCACCGCCACCCTCTCTACGCCCAATGGAGCCGGCAAATTCACCGGTCCACTCACCAGCACCACCCGCGCCCCCCGTGCCGCTGCCTCTGCTGCCATCGCGTAGCCCATCTTCCCGCTCGATCGGTTCGTAATGTACCGCACCGGGTCAATCGCTTCCTGCGTCGGACCCGCCGTGATCAACACCGTCTCGCCCGTCAGGTCTTGCGGGCTCAGCGCCGCGATCACCGCCTCGGCAATCCACTCCGGTTCCGACAAACGTCCCGGTCCGACCGTCCCGCACGCCAAGTCGCCGCTATCCGGCCCCACAATCTTGTGGCCCCGGCCCCGCAGCACTTCCAGGTTCGCTTGCGTCGCTGGATGGTTCCACATGTTCGTGTTCATAGCAGGAGCGAGCACCACCGGCCCCGTAAACGCCAAATAGAGCGTTGACAGGAAATCGTCCGCCATGCCATGGGTAAACTTCGCCAGCAGATCCGCCGTCGCCGGAGCCACTACCAGTACCGCGTTCTCCTGCGCCACGGCAATATGTTCCACCGAACTCGCCAGTACCTCGTCGGCACTGAGCGTCCCGAACAAGCCCGTGATCACCTTCCGCCCCGTCAGCGACGCAAACGTCAGGGGCTGGATAAACTCCGTCGCCCCCGCCGTCATCACCGTGCTGACGGTACACCCCCGCCTCATCAGCACTCGGGCCAATTCTGCCGCCTTATAAGCGGCAATGCCTGCACCCACTCCCAGGACGACGTTCATGCCGCCCTCGAACTTAGCTACGTCTCGAAGCGATCTCGGCCAAATTCGCATCGCGAATCGGGTCTTCGTACTGAATCAAGCCCCGGCGGACCTCTTCGAGCGCCGTCACGGTCGGCTTGCGCGTCGTGGTCGGCAGAAACGACCGGCTACCGGCTTGCAATTGCCGAGCCCGTTTGGCCGCAACAATGATGAAACGGTAGGTGCTCGATTCCGGATCGTCCGGGATCGCGAAATTGATATTGCGGGGAGTGCTCTCGGCCATAGAATTCAATGCCTCTAAAACGAACCCAACACTCGCTGTACCGGTCCTTCCATCCGCTTCCGGCGTAAACGCTCGGCCCGGATAATACTACGAAGGTCCGCCACGGCGGCGTCCAGCTCATCGTTAATCAAAATGTAGTCGTAGATATCGTACTGCATGGTCTCGGCTTTCGCTTCCCGCAGTCGGCGCTCCATCGCTTCCGGCTGATCCTGCGATCGTGCCCGTAAGCGACGCTCCAACTCGGTCCGGTCCGGCGGCAAAACAAAAATCAATACGGCGTCAACAACTCGCTTCTGTAATTGTCTCGCACCCTGCACGTCGATGTCCATGACCAGGTCGCAGCCTGCCGCCGCCGCCCGTTCAATCTCGCTCTGGTGCGTCCCGTAATAATTCCCGAACACGTTCGCGAATTCCAGAAATTCGCTCGCCGCCGCCCGCCGCTCGAAGTCTTCCTTGGTCGTGAAATGGTAGTCCACCCCGTCCCGCTCCGGTCCCCGCGGGGCCCGCGTCGTGTAGCTCCGAGAAAAAGCCAGTTGCGGATCCGTCCGCCGCGCATCGCGCAAAATCGTCGACTTCCCCGTCCCCGACGGAGCCGAAATCACAAATAGAATGCTCATTCCAGGTTTAACGATTGCTCGCGGATCTTTTCAATATCGGCCTTGATCCCCAGCCCCACTTCTGTCAAAACCAAACCCTGCTCGCCAATGCCGTTCGTTTTCGAAAGCATCGTATTCGCTTCCCGGTTCATTTCCTGCAGCAGAAAATCCATCTTCTTTCCCACTTCGCCGCCCTTCTGCAACATCTGATCGAGCTGCTCGGAGTGAATCTCCAAGCGGGCGATCTCTTCGCCGATGTCGCTCCGATCGGCCAGAATCGCCGCTTCCTGCACCAACCGTTGCGGTTCAATCCCCGTCCCGCCCAGCAAGTCCCCTAACCGTTCGCGCAACCGTTGTTGAAACGCCGGCATCGCCCGGGTCCGAATCTCTCGCACTCGTCCCACGGCTGTCCGAATCGACTTCGTCCGTTCCACGAGCACCGCAACCGTCTCCGCCCCTTCCCGCTCCCGTACCTTGTTCATTTCGGTCAGAGCTTCCTCCAGCAGCGTCAGCAAGAACGCTTGCAACTCGGCCTCCGGTTCCTGGTCCGCTGCCGGCTCAAACATCCCTGGCACGCGCAGCGCTACGTTCAAGTCGCATTCCGCCACGGTCCCCGTCCGGCTCGCCGCTTGCCGAAATGCCGCCAGGTACGAATCGAGCAGTTCCGCGTTCAAGCTGGCCACCGCGTCACTTTTGTTCCGGTGGTATTGCACGCGGATCTCGATATGCCCGCGCGACATCATTTTCCGGATCAGAGCCCGCATCGCGGTCTCGTAGGGGTCGAGAGCCCCCGGCATCTGGAAATGCAGATCCAGCCCCCGGTGGTTAACACCCTTCACCGTAATCACCGCTTCGCCGTCGGGGCTCTGCCGCCGCAACCGCGCAAACCCCGTCATGCTGCGTATACTCATGAGCCTTCCATTATGCAGAAGCCGGAGCCCCCTATTCAAGGAACTGTTATCTTCTAGCAAACGGAAGCGATTTCTCGACTACCCGGACCTCCGCCTGCTCCTCCGTCTCCGCTGCGCGATCCACGACCAATTCCTCAACCACGGAGAACCGCCCCTGCCCCCTGCCCTTCTCCGCTACCGGGTGAGCGAATCGCTCTCGATTCCTACTTTCCTCCTGATCGGCGAGCGTTGCGCCCAACTTATCACCACCCACTTGGGCCCCCAACTTCTACCCGGCAGCGGAGTCCTGGATTTCGGTTGCGGCTGCGCAAGAACTCTTCGCTGGCTGCTCCCTGCGTATCCGGACGTCGGTCTGGATGTCGACCCCGAGGCCATTGCCTGGTGCCGGGGAACTACTCTACCGCGAGCTTCTCGCTCGCTCCCTCCCCGCAAATTTGATGCCATTTATTGTATTTCCGTCTTCACCCACCTGAATGAGGCAGCTCAGGACCGCTATCTCGCCATGCTGCATGGGATGCTAAAACCAAACAACGGAGTCCTGCTCTTCACCGTCCACGGAGCCAACGCCGCAACGTCTCTTCGGCCGCGGCAGCACGAGGACCTCATCTCCCGCGGCTCCTCCATCTGACATCGACCAAGCTCCGAGGCATTGTCCCCCCGAATTACCACACGACCTGGCATACCGAGTCCTACCTCACCGCCCGTCTATCCCCCCTCTTCCCCCGCGTCGAATACAACGTGATAATCGACGGAGTCCAGGATGTTGTCCTCGCCTACAGTTCCACTCTCTCCAAATCGCAAAGCCTTTCATAACAATCACGATCTGCCGCTCAATATCGATCCCGAAGTAATTTAGCGGCGTCATGAAACCCGGAAGCGTTATTTTCGTTATGTAGTCAGTCAGCTCATGGAGCCTCTGAATTTCACCACCCTCCTTCGCGCATGGACCACCCGCGAGAGTCTGCGCATGGCCAGCGCCAAAGGATACCTGATCGCCATCGCGCGCAACCTCATCACCGACCAGTTCCGCAAGCAGCGGCACGAGGCTCCTCTTGATTTCGACAGCAGTTCTCCTGATGAAAAGCCGGAGACCAAGCGCTTGCTCGATCAAACCATGATTGCCATCCAGAAGCTCGATGAAAAGTACCGCACGCCGCTTGTGATGCATGCCATCAGTGAATTGCCATTATGACGAAATCGCCCGCTGTCTGCAATTGCCCGTTGGAACGGTAAAGGTGCGCGTCCATCGCGCTCGTCTGCAATTGAATCTCATTCTCAATCCCAACCAGGAGTCTGCCCATGAAACTACCCCCTGATGTTTTCGAAGATCTGCTGACTCTCTATGCCGCGGGCGAAGCCTCACCGGGCACGCGCGCGCTAATCGAAGAAGAGATCAAACAAAACCCCTCGCTTGCCGCCCGTGTCAATTCTCCCATCCCGTTGAATCCCCTGCCAGCCGTAAAGCCTGATGCCTGCCTAAAGACGTTGAATGGAGTGAAGCGCTTCCATCTACTCCGCATGTTCGTTCTAGGCTTTGCCATCGTTACGTTAATCGTCCCGCTGCACCCGTTCTTCTGGGACGACTCGGTCCGAGCGAAGAAGACCTTTGTTGTGGTGAGTGAAGCAACGTCGGCGATGTTTTGGGGCCTTTTCGCGTATTACTCGGAGAAGATCCGGCGTGCCGGGCTGCGCTAACCCGCTGCCCACCCGCTCACAAATCCAACCCTTCCGAAAACTGCAACTCATACAACCGCTGATACATCCCCCCCGCGCCCACCAACTCCTCGTGCCGCCCCGTCTCCACAATCCGCCCCTTCTCTAAAACGACAATCCGATCCGCCCGCCGAACCGTCGACAACCGATGCGCAATCACAATCACCGTCCG
>JBBRIO010000355.1:0-5939 GCA_038220855.1 Bryobacterales bacterium
TCGGAGGTATCGAGGACGCCTTGCCAGTTGTAGTCAAGGGAGTGCTGCTTGAGTTGCTGGCGGATTTCAGTGGGCGGGGGTTCGAGGAGGCGGGCGTCGAGGGTTTCGCCGCCGGCGCGGAGTTCGCCGTGGCGGAGGCCCATGAGCATGAGGTACGGCGCGGGGGTGTAGGCGTCTTCTTTGCGCAGGAACTTGGCGGCGGAGATGACGCGTTGGATGGCGTCGTCGCGGTCGGCGGGCTCGGCGGAGAGAGAGCCGCCTTTGCGGACGGCTTTGGCGACGGGGGCGGCGTCGGGGGAGTACTCTTCCGCCGACGTCTCTTCTTCGGCGACCGGCTCCACGTCCGCCCCTTCGACGGGTTCGTCGGGTTCTTTTTCGCGTTTCCGAATGAGAAGGATATTGACGGTTTGGCGAACCTTTTCGAGGGAGCCCCGCAGCTTGGTCCAACCGGGGGCCATGTCGCTGAAGCGATCTTCGCACGTGATCTGGAGGGCTTCAAGCGATTCGAGGCAGAGGTCAAGAGTGGCCAGGGTGTTAACGTACCAAACCTTCGGCGTCGAGTTAAACTCCTTATCGAAGTCGTCCGCGCTGATCTTGCCTTCCTTGGTTTTTTCGAGGAAGTTTTCGAGTTTGGAGCTGTCGCCTTCGGCGTCGGATTTGTAGCCGACCTTCCGAGACTCCTGATACTTAATGTCGCCGTATCCCGCCGTCGTTTTGACGAGCGGGATCCACTGGACTTGGAGGTCGAAATTGCCGAGCCATTGCAGCGGCGTGGCGCGGAACTCGGCATCGCCGTCTTCGAGTTCGGGATACAGCGTATCCCAGTAAGTCTCGACGATGCCTTTGAGGAGTTCGAGACACTTCTGGAACTCGCCGAAACCTTCCTTGCGCAGGTGCGCTTCGGAGAGCCAGACGGCTAGTTGCAGATCTTTGGTTTTGGTGGCGAGCGATTCCCCGGCGAGCTTGATGACGATGGTCCAATCCGCCATCTTGCGTTCCCGTTGCCAATCGCCAACCGGGCCTTCGTCGTCTTCGCGACGGGCTTCCTTAATCTTGTCGTAGACGGGGGAATAGTAAAGATACTCTCCGCTCGGATTGTCTCCGGGGATCGGATTCAGCAGGTCTTCGCGGAGAGGCATCGTTTATTCGTCGGCGGCTTCCGGGGTCAGTTCTTCCGGATGATGGAAGACGAGCTTGCGCAATTCGAGAATCGGCAACTCCTCTCCATCGACGAGAAGCATTTTCTGGCCTACCGGGCAGACTTCTCCCTTTTCGGTCTCATACCATTCGCTGATGCGTCCCAGTTTGACGTCATCATCTTCGTTCATGCTGGCATCCCACGTGAGCACCGGCAACAAGACCTCACCGAGTTCCATCGCTTTGAACGACGGCCCGGTGCGGACGATGGCGGGAATCCAAATGAGGTCGCGGACGCGCTTGGGCGGCATGGCCTCAATCTCTTCGATGTGCTTGAACGGAATCCAGATGTAGGCACCCGCGGCGTAGCATTCGAGGCGTGGCCCGATGCGCGGGTCGGCGTCGACGACAGAGGCAAAGGGTTTTTTGTTGAGTTCGCCGGTGACTTGCGGGTCCTTGCCGTCGCCGGCATGAGTCGGGTAGTCGCCCTTAGCGAACGTTTCTTTGCGAGTTTTTTCGGCGTGAAGGGCAGAGAGGTACAGAACGGTACCGAGTTGCGCTTCGCCGCTTTCGCTCGCGAGTACTTGGAGCTGTTTCTGCGCGCGATCGTATTCGCCCGCAAAGGTCAGCAGTTCGAAGAGAAACGTTCGGCGCCGAACGTCGGACGGGTTATCCCGTACTTCGACGTTCAGCGCCTGAATCGCTTCTTTCAGCTTTCCTGCCTGATAAAGATCCTTGGCTGTCATTTTTGAAAGGTTATGCCGCGGAAGGGCAGGGGGCCGAACTAGGCGCCCTTGTTAGTGACGGTGCTCCAGTTGGAGGCGATTTTACCACCAGCCTTGCCGGTCTTCTGGTCGGTCTGGGTGTACGTCCATTCGTACTTGCCGGGGTTGAGGGTTACGGCCTCGGACGGGACGCCATCGCCGTTCCGGGCACCGGTGGCGCTGTAGCTCGAGATCAGGACGTCCTCGAAGACGATCGAGTAAAACACCGTCTTGTCGCCGGTGGCTTTACACACTTCGAAGGTACCCTTCTTGATGTGGGTGCCGTTGCAGCAGAAAAGCTGGAGCTTCGGGGTGGTCGCATCGGTGCTCTTGTGGAAGTTAAAGTCCTGGATGTCGACTCGGCCGCCGGTGGCGCCACCTTGCGACGAGCGGCTTCCACCGATGATCTGGTTCATCCCGTGATTGAAGCTCAGTACTTCAATCCATTTCGCGTGCTTGTCGTCGGTCGACTCGCCGACGATCCCGTCCAAAGTGATAAACATGTCCATTGGCATTTGAGTATTCTCCTGATTTACTTTAGAAATTTATGTTGTGGGGTGAGTGAAGTCTCTCGGGTTAGTCACCGTAAGCTCTTCACTAAGTCAGCTTGTAAAAGCCGGTTCACTCAGTAACGCGGGGGTTGGCTGGATTTCCCATCAACCCCCGCGAACAAATTTAGCCCTTCGACGGAGGCGGCAGATCCGCCACCAACCGGAGCGAAACGCTGAGTTCGTCCAACTGGAAGTGCGGCTTAAGGAACGATACGGCCCGATAAGCACCGGGTTTGCCCGGAATCTCGCTGACGTCAATGCGAGCTTCGCGCAAGGGGTACTTTGCCTTCATGTCCGGCGACGCATCGTCGTCAAGAAGGACATACTGCGAGATCCACTGGTTGAGGAACGATTCGCAGGACGACCGGGACATGAAGCTGCCGATCTTGTCTCGCATCATGGCTTTGAGGTAATGCGCAAAGCGGCTGACGGCGAGAATGTACGGCAACTGGGCGGAGAGCCGGGCGTTGGCGTTGGCGGCGTCTTTGTCGTACAGTTTGGGCTTTTGGGCCGACTGGACGCTGAAGAAAGCCGCGTAGTCCGTACCTTTGCAGTGGACCAGCGGAATGAAGCCGAGATCGGCCAATTCCTTTTCCCGGCGATCGGTAATGGGCACTTCCGTGGGGCACTTCATGGCAACGTCGCCGTCGTCGGTGCGGAAGTTATGAACGGCGAGACCGTCCACGAGACCGCCACCTTCTACGCCGCGGATCGCCGCGCACCAGTGGTGCTTGGCGAAGCTGTTGGTTAGACGAGCTCCCAGGGCATAAGCGGCATTGGACCAGAGGTACTTGCCGTGCTCTGTTCCATCCACCCCTTCCTGATAGTTGAAGGCTTCCACCGGCTTGGTATCCGGGCCATACGGCAAGCGGCCCAGAATGCGGGGCAGGCACATGCCGACATAGCGCGAATCTTCGGTCGCCCGGAAGCTCTTCCACTTGGCGTACTCAGTGGTGTCGAAGATCTTACCGAGGTCACGGGGTTGATCGAGACTGGTGAAGCTTTCGAGGTTGAAGAGTTCGTTCGAGGCAGCGGTCAAAAACGGCGCATGGGCGGCCGCGGCGACGTTGCTGACGCGTTCGAGGAGTTCGATATCTTCCGGGTGTTTGCCGAATTCGTAGTCGCCGACAAGGGCCGCGAATGGCGCGCCGCCGAAGACGCCGAACTCTTCTTCGTACACCTTTTTGAACATCGCGCTCTGATCGAATTCAGGGGCGCGCTGGAGGTCGCGGAGGAGGTCTTTCTTCGAAACGTTGAGGACCTTGATCTTCAACATGTCGTTGGTTTCGCTCTGGTCCATCATGTACTTCAACCCACGCCAGGAGCCTTCTAGCTTCTGGAACGAGGGGTGATGCATGACTTCGTTGAGCTGGATGGAGAGGAGATGGTCGATCTGCGCGATGCGGGCGTTGATCATCGCCTCGGTGTCGCGCGAAACGGTCATCTGCCCTTGGAGTACCTGCTGGACAAACTCTTTAATGAGCGACTTGCCGCGCTCTTTGCTGGCGGTGTCAGTGCCCACTTTGCCCTGTTCGACGATTTGGTCGAGCAGGCCGAGTTCGAGGGTTTGTTCCTGGGCTGAAGCTTGCGCCTTCTGTGCGTCGCTCATTGCTCTTCGCCTCCGGTGCCGAGTTCCTGCTTGAGTTTATCCATCTTGCCGCTGTCTTTGATGGCATCCATGAGCGCTTCTTCCAGCTTTTCGTTCGTCTGGAGCGTTCCCCGGAGGTCGGAAAGACGCGTTCGCAGATCGAGCAACTCTTTGAGCGGCTTTACCTGTTTGGCAACGTTTTCCGGGTTGAAGTCATCTAAGCTAGCGAACTTCAAATCTACTTTGAGCTGTCCGGCGTCGGAATCTTCGCTCAGTTTGTTTTCGACCGAGAAGGCCAGGTGGGGTTTCATTCCCTCCAGCACCTGATCGAAGTTGTCGGGGTTGACCTCGACGAACTTCCGGTCCCTCAGTCGGGGAAGCGGCTCTACGGGCTGACCGGTAAAGTCGCCCAAGACACCCATCACGAACGGCAGCTCTTTGAGTTCGATCGCGTCACCAATTTCGACGTCGTAGGTGATCTGCACTCTGGGCGGCCGAACACGATCAATTTTATGCTGCGTGCTCTCTCTTGCCATATGGTCCTCGTATTCTCCTGAGGCGATGCTCGGTAAAATTCTTCCAACAGACAACAAATGGGCGCTTCGACACTGGGCGCCTGAATCCACCTATTCGTAGTGATCCGATTGGAGTATATCTGTGTGTCGATGGGCAGTCAAGTGAAATAGGTGTGTCCAACGGGTCGCTAAGAATCTTTCCGGCTACCGCTCTTTAGAAACGCGTAATCCGCGGGCGAAACGGATCATCGCCGAGGTAAAATCTCAGGGCTTTGCCCCTATTTTTTCTCGGGTGTTCCCGATCGGCAGGCAGTACGCGATCCCGAACTGAAGTGGCGCGAGCGGGGAATTCGTATCACCAGAAAAATGATTGGGGCGTAGAATTGAGGGATGGCGGATGGAATAACGATTGCTGGGCGGACGTTCCGCTCGCGTTTGCTGGTAGGGACCGGGAAGTACCGCTCGAACCAGGAGATGGCGGAGTGCCATAAGGCCTCGGGGGCGGAGGTGGTGACGGTGGCGGTTCGGCGGGTGAACCTGACGGATCGGACGCAAGAGTCGCTGCTCGACTACATTCCGCGGGACGAGTATTTTCTTTTGCCGAACACGGCGGCGTGCTTTACGGCGGACGAAGCGATCCGGGCGGCCCGGCTGGGGCGTGAGGTCGGTTTATCGCATTGGGTGAAGCTAGAGGTGATTGGGGACCCGGAGACGCTATTTCCCGACAATGAAGGGTTGCTGGAAGCGACGCGGGTGCTGGTGAAAGAAGGTTTTGTGGTTTTGCCGTACACGACGGATGACTTGATCAACGCGCGTCGCTTGGTGGATGCGGGGGCGGCGGCGGTGATGCCGCTGGGGGCACCGATTGGGTCGGGGCTGGGGATCCAGAATTTGACGAACTTGCGGATCTTACGGGAGAAGATTACATCGGTCCCGCTGATTGTGGACGCGGGGGTAGGGACGGCGAGCGACGCGGCGATTGCGATGGAGCTGGGTTACGATGGCATTTTGATGAACACAGCGATCGCCGAGGCGGGCGATGCGCCGAAGATGGCGGCGGCGATGAAGCACGGGGTGATTGCGGGCCGCTTGTCGTTTTTGGCGGGCCGGATGCCGCGGCGGCTGTATGCGAGTGCGTCGAGCCCGATGACGGGTGTTAGCCGTTAGCGGAAGCGCCGCGGGCTTGGCCGCTGCTGGCAGCGAGTAGCTCTCGGACAACGTGGAGGGCGGTCCATTGACAGGTCCGATGTCCGGCCCAGGCGCTGAGCCAGCGACGGCGAATTTCAGGGGGGACGGGTTTGCCGTTTGCCCAGTCGGTGAGAGCGCTGACCTGGCCTTGGGAGGTGAACATCCACTCGCCGACGCCCCATTCCTGGGCGGCGTG
>JBBRIO010000356.1:0-5938 GCA_038220855.1 Bryobacterales bacterium
ATTTCGCGGAGGAGGTTGAGGGACTCGGCGTCGAAGTATTCGAGCATGCGGAGTTGGGGGACGGTGCGGAAGGCTTCGACGGCTTGGAGGGCGGCGGGTTCGGAATCGAAGAAGAGACCGCCGGAGAGGAGGACGGGAGGGAGGGGGAGGAGTTGGACGGTGGCTTCGAGGAAGATGGCGAGGGTGCCTTCCGAGCCGATGAGGAGGTCGACCCAGTCCATGCCGGGGGCGAGGGGGTAGCCGGCTTGATGTTTGGTGGTGGCGGGGAGGGGGATGGCGGGGACGGGGAAATCGATGGGTTCGCCGCGGTGGAATTCGCGGATGGTGCCATCGGCGAAGGCGACGCGGAGGGAGAGGACGTGGCGGCGGGTGGCGCCGAAGCGGAAGGAACGGGAGCCGGAGGCGTTGGTGGCGAAGGTTCCGCCGAGGGAGGCACCGTTGTAGGTGGGGTCCGGGGCGTAGAACTGTTTGGTGGCTTTGGCGGCGGCTTGGAGATGGGAGAGGAGGAGGCCGGCGCCGACGCGGGCGGAGCCGGGGGAGATATCGCAGCGGTTGAATTTGGCGAGGCTGAGGGCGGTGCCGGTGAGGGGGATGGCACCGCCGGTGACGCCGGAGAGGGCTCCGACGAGGGTGATGGGGTCCTGGTTGGACAGGAGAAAGGCGACGAGTTCAGCCTCCGACGAAGGGGCAAAGTATTGGGCGGCTTCGCCCTTGAAGCCGGAGGCGTCTTCGAGGAGGGTCGGCATGGCTAGCGGCGTTTCTCCTTGCTGCGCTGGAGGAAGAGCCGGAATTCGGGGAAGCGTTGGAGGGAGGACTTGTCGATTGCGCCAGGCGTCGACGCCAGCGAGTCAGTACCCCGCTGAGTAATCACGAATTGACGGAGGCCGGTGAGCAGCCCGGCTTCCTGGAGATACTTCTTTGCCCACGGGGTACGGTTTACAAGTCGGGGCTGTCCGCCTTCGTTGCTCACCGAGAGATCGGATTCCGAAAGCCGAAAATCCCGCCTGAGTAGCGGGATAACATCGGCATAAGAGTACTGGCGGCGGTCGGCGGTGTGTCGCAGGAGCGGAAGCATCAACTCTTCATAGGTCGGCAGCGCCATCGGGTATCAGACTTCTAGGATAACCGGCATGATGAGGGGGCGGCGCTGGGTTTCTTTGGAGAGATACCGCTTGAGATCGGCGCGGATTTTTTCCTGCATGACGCCGACGTCGGAGCGTTCCTCGGCGCTGGAGGACTCCAAAGTTTTCGCCAAAACGGCGCGGGCTCCGGTGATCAGTTCCTTGTTATCTTCAGCGATGAAGCCGCGGGTGATGATTTCGGCGCGGCCTTCGAGTTTGCCGGTGAGCTTGTCGATGGCGATGATCGGCAGAACGAACCCGTCTTCGGCGAGATGGCGGCGGTCTCGGATGACGAGGTCTTCGACGACGTCGTCAAGGGAACCGGAATCGATGCAGACGCGGCCGACGGCGACGCGTTCGCCGTAGCGGGCACCTTTTGAATCGATGACCAGGGACTCGCCGGTCTCCATGAGGAACGACTGTTCGAGGCCTTGATCCTTAAGGCCGTTGGCTAGTTCGATGTGCTTGCGGAGCTGCCAGTATTCGCCGTGAAGGGGGACGAAGTACTTCGGCCGGACGAGATTGAGAAGGATTCTGAGTTCTTCCGAGGAGCCGTGGCCGGAGACGTGGATGTGCGGGGTGCGGCTGCCGAAATAGATATTGGCATTGCGGCGGGCGAGATGGTTGATGACCCGCATGATGGGCTTTTCGTTGCCGGGGATGATGCGGGAGGAGAGGATGACGGTGTCGCCCTTCTCGATTTTGAGGCTCTTGTGGCTATCGCAGGAGACGCGGGAGAGAGCCGACATCGGCTCGCCCTGGGTGCCGGAGACGAGGACGAGGGTTTTCTCGGGCTGGTTGAGCATGATGTCCTGCGGGCGGAGCAGGATGCTATCGGGGATGCGCAGGAGGCCGAGGGAGTGAGCGATTTCCGTGGTCGAAAGCATGCTGCGGCCGAGGAGGCCGACCTTACGGCCGGTGGCGGCAGCGATGTCGAGAATCATCTGTAGGCGATGAGTGGAACTGGAGAAGCAGGAGACGATGACACGGCGCTCGGAGTTGCGAACGAGTTCTTCGATGCCGGGGCGGACGGTCTTCTCTGACGGGGTGAAGCCGGGCCGGTCGACGTTGGTCGAGTCCGACATCAGCAGGAGAACGCCCCGTTTGCCGTATTCGGCGAATTTATGGAGGTCGAAGGGTTGGTTATCGAGGGGGGAGAGGTCGATTTTGAAGTCGCCGGTGTGGATGATGACGCCGATGGGGGTGGTGATGGCGACGGCGACACAGGCGGAGACGGAGTGGGTGACGTGGATGAACTCGATTTCGAAGGGGCCGAGTTTAATTTTGTCGTTGGCTTTAATGATTCGAAGGTCGGCGTCGATTTTGTGTTCTTCGAGGCGGCGTTCGACGAGGGCGAGGGTGAGGGCGGTGCCGTAGATGGGCATATCGACCTCAGTGAGGAGGAAGGGGATGCCGCCGATGTGGTCTTCGTGCCCGTGGGTGAGGACGAGGCCGCGGACGAACTTTCGGTTTTCCTTGAGATAGGCGAAATCTGGGGTGACGATGTCGACACCGAGTAGTTCGGCGTCGGGGAACATCATGCCGGCGTCTACGACGATGATGTCATCCCCGTAGCGGAAGGCCATGGAGTTCATTCCGAACTCGCCGAGGCCGCCGAGGGGGATTACTTGCAATTTACGATCTGACATATTTTAATTAGCTTGTTCCAGAGTAGCACCGTGGGTGGGGACGGGGGCGAAAGTATGGCCCCGCCCTGTGGAAAAGCTGTGATGTTACCTGTGGGAAATCTACGGGAAGGCTGAGGAAATCAGGCGCCGGTGACTTCGCGGAGGAGGTTGAAGAAGGCCTTTTTGCGGTCGGAGTTGATACCCCAGTTGACGGGGGGGCATTGGTAGCCATCGGCGTAGTCGCTGGCACCGGGGTCGAAGTAGCCCCAGGAGGCGTATTCGGAGAGGGCGGCGATGAAGTTGTTTTGGGGTTTGTCGAAATCGAAGTGATCATCCTCGTTGAAGAGGATGGGCATGGGGCGATAGCCAGGGACGGCGCGAGTTTCGCGGACCATGGCGGCGATGCGGTTGGGATCTTTGACTCCGTTGCCGTGGATGAGGAGGAAGTCGGAAGATTTGACGACGTTGGGATCGGGGATGCCATTGCCGCCGTAGGAGGTACCGGTGAGGAGTCGGCGGCCTTGGCGGTTCATCCCTTTGACGAGGTTGATGAGTTCGTGGATGCGGGCTGGTTTGAGGATTTCGTGGTCGTAGGCTTTGACGTTGGTTTCGTTATTGACTTCTACAAGCAAATTGCGATATTTGCGGTCGAGGAGCCAATTGGTCGAATTTTCGACGGCGCGGCGGACGGCGGCTTCGTCTTTGAGGACCTGGTCCTGGCCGAAGTAGAAGTAGCCGACGATGGGGACCATGCCGAGTTGATCGGCGCGGTCGAGGATGCGTTCGAGGCGGGCCATGAAATCGGGGAGGAGGCTACCATCGGGGGCGAAGCCGGAGGTGTGCCAGGGTTGGGCTTTGGAGTAGCCTTCGGGGCTGCCGCCCTGGAGGTTGATCGTGAAAGAGAGGAGACCGTGTTTGCGCCAGAGGGGCATGGCGGCGAGGAACTCGTTGACGTTGCGATTGGGGTCCCATTGTTTGGTGTCGGGGTAGGCCCATTTGGTGACGGTTTGGGGGTTTTTGTCGTCGAAGATGCCTTGAACCATCCGGGAGTTCATCAAGAGGCCTTCAATTTTATGGCCTTTGTAAGTGCGGCCTTTGTAGGTGGGCCGGCCATTGATGAAGAACTGGTTGGCGCGAATTTCGACTTTCGTTTTGGAAGCGGCGGCTGGGAGGAGGGCGGGCGCCGCGGCGAGGGAGAGGAGGGATCGTCGAGTGAACATGGGAAGAACGATATCATATATCGTGGCTACTTTTGATAAACCAACCTTTGATAGATTAACCCAGGATGGGACGATTCAAGCGCGGTCGATTCGCGATGAGATTGTGCTGCAAGTGCAGCGGGACATTATCTCGGGGGTGTTTCTGCCGGGTCAGCGGATGGTGGAGCGGGAGTTGATTGGGCGATTTGGGGTGAGTTCGATTCCGGTGCGGGAGGCGTTGCAGGATTTGGAGAGCCGGGGGTTGTTGACGCGCCGGTTGAACTACGGGTATTCGGTGGTGGAGTTGAGTTCGATGGATGTGCTGCGGATTTGTGAGTTGCGGCGACTGGTGGAGCCGAAGGTGGCGGAATGGGCGGCGGAGCGGATCACGGCGGCGGAGATTAGGGGATTGGAAGTGCAGTTACGGGAGATGGAGAGGGGCGCGCGGTCGGCGGACATGGGGGCGTTTTTCCATTCTGACTTGGGTTTTCATCGGTTGCTATGGAAGGCGTCGGGGAATAATTTTGCGGCGAAGGCGTTGGAGACGGCGGTGGGTTCGTTGTTTGCTTCAGGGTTGGCGCGGAGTTTGCAGGCGACGGCGGCGGGGAAGGCGGCGCCGATTGACCGGGTGGCGGAGGTGGCTAAGCACCGACGGATTTTGGAGGCGATTAAGGCGAGGCGGGGAGAGGAAGCGGCGCGTGAGTTATTGGAGATGGCGGAAGGGTTTGAGCGGAATTTTCGTGAGCTGATTTTGAAGTGAGTTCCGCGTGTCTGATCCGAACGATTACTTAATTCGGAGGATGACATGAGAACGGTTTTTTTGCTTGGTCTTTGATGATGGCTGGAGTTCCAGCGTGGAGCGCGGTTAGATTGACCGCGATGCAGATTGTATCTACGGACACGGCGGGGAAGATACAGGGGGTGGGGGCGCATCGCTTCCGGACGACCCTGCACGGGGGTCAGCCGGCGATCTTCCTCGTAAAAGGAGAGGAGTTGGACGGAGCGATTGTGAATGGCTCCGAGACGGCGGACAACGACATCGCGCTACCGATGACGGTGGGGACGCATACTTACACGATCTTCGCGGAGCGGGCGAATAGTTACACGTGGACCAACTACACATTACAGTTGTTTTTTGACCAATCGCGGAGTGCTCAGATTTCGGCACTTACGGAGCTGAACGTGAATTCGACGCAGTTCTTTCCGCCGTTTGGGGTGAACCCGGGGATGGTGGAGGATTTGGGGGGATATCCGGGGAGATCGCCGGGGACGCTGGTTTACAAGTCGGGAAAGACGGAGGTGACGCTGACGTCGTTCCGGTTTTCGGACTCATCGCTCTATAAGCAAGACCGGGTCAGCCCGTTTGAGGCTAAGAGCAATCGGATTATGGAGAACGTGGGGCAGTTCACGGTGGAGGTGAAAGCTGCTCCCGAGTTGTCGGCGGGAGGGGTGGTGAACGGAGCTAGTTTTGCGGCGAAGGTGGCACCGGGCGCTTTGATTAGCTTGTTTGGGACGGATTTGGCGGTGGAGACCGTGGGGGCGACCGAGTTGCCATTGCCTCGGCAGTTGGGTGGGACGTCGGTGACGATTGGCGGGAAGGCGGCACCGTTGGTTTATGTGAGCGCGGGGCAGATCAACGCGCAGGTGCCCTATGAGGTGGTCGAGGGGCCGGCGGTACCGGTGGTGGTGACGGTGAATGGGGAAGTGTCGACGCCGGGGAGTGTGAGTGTGGTGTCGGCGGCACCGGGGATTTTCCAGTTTGGGCAGCGGCGAGCGGTGGTACAGAACGCCGACTACAGTGTGAATACGGCGGAAGACGGGGCGGCGGTGAATAGCTATGCGGTCGCTTAGCACATTCCAATTGAAAGATGAGCCTGGAGGGGAGGTCGGGATAACCGGAACCAAGTAGGGGCTCCTTTTTACAATTTGGTAGTGGCGGTTCGGTTTCGGAATCAAGGGTCTAGTCGTCGAGGCGGTGGGAATGTGGAAA
>JBBRIO010000357.1:0-5920 GCA_038220855.1 Bryobacterales bacterium
CTCGATGTTCTTCTGCTCCCAAGCCCAAAAACCTGCGTACCGCATCGCCGCCTTCACCAGCGCAAAGAGCCGCGCGTTCTCCGCTGGCCCGTTCCCCTTCATCTTGGCCACTTCCCTCATAATCTGGTTGTAAAGGCGCGGAGGCGTCCCTAACTCTGCTGCTCCGTCATACCCCCAAAAAATCCCAATTAGCGTCTCCTCCGCAGTCCGCGCCGTCAACCCCGCCGGCAACGTTCCCATCAGTTCCGGTGCAAATCCCTTCCCCCGCAGCTTCTCAGGCATTCGTCACCGTGCTTACGGGGTCCAACTTATGCCGCTTCGTAATCGCAAACCCATTCGACCTCGCCCCATAAAAAGGCGCGTGATACCCCTGATTCGGGTTGTCCGGATCCGGCGGATGCGCTCTCGGCGCCATCGACGCGTTCCAACCCGCGTCGCTCGCGCCCGGGTCATCCTTGCGGAGCTTGAGAAGCGCCGCCGCCACCTTCAGATCGAAAAACGCTCGCTGGCTGGGGAACAGAGCCCCTAATGTGGAACGCGCCTCCGGAGCAACGATCCCAGACAAAGACGGCATTAGCCCTGCCCACGGACTCGTGCCGCCAAACGCGTCGTACATCGCCAAGTGAACAATGGCCATCGCCTGGGAACTCAACGTCCACCTCGAGGGCGACTTCGTCCCAGTAGGGGATTGGATCGGTCATCGTACCCTATGCAGCGCAATCCACGGCCCCAAAAGGACATCCAAACTTACTCGTTCACCCGCAATTGCGGGATAAAGATCTCCTTCGCCTTCCGCTCCAGCAATTCATCCACCCGCAACAACGTCGCCACCTCCACCCCGCTCCGAATCGCCTTCGCGATCTTCTTCTCCGCCTTCACAATCCGCTCCGCCTTCTCCAACGTCTCCTCCAATTGCCCCAACGGAATCACCACCACCCCGTCGTCATCTCCCACCAACCAATCGCCCGGATTCACGACCGTCCCGCCGCAAGCCACCGGCACCTGTAACTTCCCGGCATATTCCGCCCCGCCCGCGTTCGGCACCACCGCCCGTGCAAACACCGGCAACTGGCTCCCTCGAATGTCCGCCAAATCACGGATCGCTCCATCGATCACGACCCCCGCCAACCCCTTCAGCGCCGCCGAAAGCGTTGTCAATCCGCCCCATAAAGCCGTATTTCGTTCCCCATGCCCGTCGATCACGAGCACGTGCCCCGCCGGGCACTCCGCCAGCGCCTTGCTCACCATCAGAATATCCGCCGTATGCACCTGCACCGTGTACGCCGGCCCTGCCATCTTTGCACTCGCCGACCACGGTCGCATCCCGTGGTCCATCGCCCCGCCTTTGCCTAAGGCATCCGAAACCGGCCCCGTGCCGCACTGCAATAAACGCTTCTGCTCTCTCATATCGCGATCCTCACTTGGGCCGGATTAATGGCCTTGTACTTGCCTTTATTAGCCGTAATCTCGAACGCCTTCGCCACGTTTTCAATTCCGTCGAGCACGTGCGTGATCATCGGCTTCATCCGCACTCGTCCCGACCCGACCAAACTCACCGTATGCTGCAAATGCTCCAGCGTACTAATGTCCGGAAACAAATACCGCAGGCTCCTCTCCCGGAGTAAGTCAACGTCTAACTCAAACGGCGAGCCGAACCACGACACCCCCACAATCTTTCCGCCCGACCGCACCGCGTCCATCGCCTGCGTCACGCTCTTCACCCCCGCCAAACCCTGCGTCGGACTGCCCCCCGCGCACTCGAAAACGATGTCCGCGCCGTTGCCTTCCGTCAACGCCCGAATCGCCGCCACCGGATCCTCCCGCGTCGCGTTGATCGCATAGTCGGCTCCCAGTTCCAGCGACATCGCGCAAGCCTCGTCCCGCACGTCCACCGTGATAATCCGCCCCGCCCCACTCACCCGCGCCACCTGCAAACATTCCAGACCCATACTTCCCTGCCCCAAAATCGCCACCGAATTCCCGATCTTCAGCTCCGCCGTCTCCACCGACGCCACGCTGTCGCTCAGCGACTGCAAACACGCCGCCTCGTTGTCCGAGATCCGATCATCCACGAGCGTCAAAGCGATCTCCGGCAACACAGCGTACTCACAAAAACAGCCCGGCAGTTGGAACCCGATGATCGGCCCCTTGCGACACAAATGCCCGCGTCCCGACTCGCACAACGGGCACGCTTCGCAGGGTAACTTCGCCCGCGCCGCCACCCGGTCGCCCACTTTGAACCGAGTTACTCCCGCGCCCAACTCGACGATCCGGACGCAGAACTCATGCCCAAAAAGCTGCACCGGCGCTTCGGTCTCCAGCCGCTGCTTGATCTTGTCAAACGCCAGCGTTCTCACCCCCGCCGCCAGTTGCGCCTCCGTCACGCTCGGCTGCACCACCAGCACCTGCGCCAGCACATGCCGCGGTCGCAAAACCGGCATCGGCACCTCGTCCAACCTCATGTCTCGAAACCCGTAGAATCGCCATGCCTTCATAGAAAACCCCACGTGATAATATCGCACCCACATGAGAACATCGTCACTCCTCCTCCTCACCTTCTCCGCCGCTCAACTCGCCGCGCAAATTTTCGCCCCCGCCGCCAAGCTCGAAAAGATCTTCGAAGGCGGCCATCTCACCGAAGGCGTCGCCGTCGCGCCCGACGGAACCGTCTTCTTCAGCGACATCACCTTCACCACCGAAACCGGCATGCAAGCCGGCCACATCATGCGTTACGATCCACGCACCACCAAGACCACCGTCTACCGCTCGCCCAGCGGCATGTCCAACGGCCTGAAGTTCGACGCCCAAGGCCGTATGCTCGCCGCCGAAGGCGCTGACTACGGCGGTCGCCGCATCACCCGTACCGACCTCGCCACCGGCAAAAGCGTCATCCTCGCCGGCCTGTTCGAAGGCAAACCCTTCAACTCGCCCAACGACATCGCCATCGACCAGCGCGGTCGCATCTACTTCTCCGACCCCCGCTACCTCGGCCATGAACCCATCGAACAGCCCGTCATGGCCGTCTACCGCCTCGACCCCAACGGCACCGTCCACCGCATCATCACCGACGCCTCCAAGCCCAACGGCGTCGCCGTCTCCCCCGACCAGAAAACCCTCTACGTCGTCACCAACGACGATGGCCTCCTCGGCTTCGACCAGATGCCAAAAGGCACCCTCGCTCGTAAAGGCCGCATGGAGCTGAACGCCTACAATCTCCACCCCGACGGCAGCGCCACCTTCCGCGCGCTCCTCATCAACTACGCTCCCGAAGACGGCCCCGACGGCCTCGTCTGCGATGCCGCCGGCAACCTCTTCGTCGCCGTCCGCAATGAGAAGCGGTTCGGCATCAGCGTCTACTCCCCCACCGGCAAGGAGCTTGCTTATCTCCCCACACCCGAGCGCCCCACGAACGTCGGCTTCGGCCGCGGCACCGAAGCCAGTACGCTCTATATCACCGCCGGCGGAAGCCTCTATCGCATTACTGTAGCCAAGTGAAGCCCGCCCGCTTCTTCAGTTGCGACCAAACATCGGTTATCGTATCTTCCGAACTCGCGCCGGGGTGCACCGGAATCGCGTCTCCCCCCGTCGTCATCAGGAAGAGCATTGCCGCCACGTTCCCGCTATCGCTCCGAACTTCTAACGCCCCGGGCTTCCCCGCCAGGCACGGCAGCGAGTCACTCAGAGCCACCTTATACCAACTGGCCGGTTGCATTTTGAATCTCCCGCGACACATCTCTTCCCCCGTCCGGGTCCGTGCAATCAGCGTCACCTGGTCCGCCTCCGAGCTATTGTTAGCGATCAGGTATTGGTCCAACGAGCCGTTGTCAAACGGTCCAATGCTGTGCACTTTCCGGCTCGGAATCGGCTGCAAAGAGAACAAGTGACCCAGCGCGCCGTTGCTGCTCCGAGACCGGGAATGCGCCGTCACCGCAATCGCCCCAGCCGGCCGGCTCACAATCCGCATCCAACCCTTCCGATAGCTCGTGGTGCCCGCATTGGTCGCCAGCACGCCGGAGCCGTACGCCGGCAACTCCTGGTTAACCTGGCTGTGCCGGGCGACCCCGTTATCCTTGGCCAGATACGGCACCTCCAACAATCTTCCGGTGGTGTCGTAGACCTCGAGCGTCAAGCTGGCTGGCGCGCCGGTCGTATTCCGATAGGCCACCGCCATCTCTCGATTGCTCGTCCCATCGTTCCCAAAGCTAAAGTAAAGGATCGCTTGGCCGTTTGCAGTCGCCGCGCCCAGGGTCAAACCCAGCGTCATGATCATCGTGCTTCTCATTGCATTCACCTCTGCCTATAGAGCGAGGGCGAACGCCGGGAATGCGCAAGAATGTTTAGGCCGATTCCAATTGATGGTGGAGCCAGGCGCGGGCGAACTCCCAATCGCGGCGGACCTTGGCGATATTGATGCCGATGATGTTCGCCGTCTCCTGGTCGGTATACCCGCCAAAGAAGCGGAGCTCCACGACCCGAGCGGCTTCCGGATCGAGTTCCTGCAACTCGGTCAACGCTTCGTCCACCTGCAACAGGTCACCGTCCGGCTCGCTCGAAATCTGGTAAATCTCATCGAGCGAGATCTTGATCCCACCGCGCTTGCCCGCGTGTTTGGCCCGGGCGTGGTCCACGAGAATCCGCCGCATCTGCTGCGCGGCGAGCGCAAAGAAGTGGTGGCTATCGTTAGCCTTCACGGGCTGCCCGCCGAAGAGCCGCAGATAGGCCTCGCTCACGAGGGCCGTCGCCTGCAGGGTATGCCCTTCGTTCTCGCCGCGAATCACGCGCGACGCCAGCCGATGCAGTTCGTTGTAGACCAGCGAAATGGCTTCGTCCCGGGCGGGCTGATCGCCGCTATGGGCTCGCTGGAGCAGAACCGTGATCTCGCCTGGCAACTCTTCCGGCACGAAGAGAATTATTGCATGCTTGTGGCCGTCTCGTGTTCGGCAATCACCCGCTGCAGGTCGAGATCCTCCGTCAATCGCTTCGCCGTCTCGTAGAGGCGTAGGGCACCCTGCTTATCGCCGAGGTTGGGCTGGCGGGGATAGCCGCGAAGATCGGCGAGCAAAATGTACCCCGCCGCAATCTCCCGATTGAGAGCATTCCCCGTCGCCTGCCCAACACCCACCAGGAACGCTTCGGCGCGGCCCAGGAGTTCGTCGCGCCGCGGCGTCCAGCCGGGCAGCAGCCGTAACGACTCCTCGAACGATTCTTTGTAAACCGCCGCCAGACGCGCCAGGATCGGGATCGGTGGCTCGCTCAGAAGACGCCTCTCCGCCGACGCGATCTCGACGGCGGTCCGGTTCTCCAGGACGTCGACCCGCTTCCGGAGCTGGACCACCTCCAGGCGACTGTTGATGGCCCATCCGGAGGCCGCTACCACCCAGACTGACGCCACGGAGGCGATCCAATTGCGGCGGAGGAATTTCCCTCCGCGATAGGCGATCGTATCGCGCTGCGCGGCGACAGGCTGGCCGACGAGATGGCGTTCGACGTCGGCGGCAAAGGCCCCGGCATCGGTGTAGCGCCGCTCCGGTTCCTGCCGCAGAGCCATCAGCAGGATCGTGTCGAGATCGCCCGCAAGGCGCCGGCGCAGCTGGCTGGCATTCTCCGGCGTCACATGCTGGGCATTCGTTCCGGCCGCCTGGCTAGCGGCCATCAATGCCACCGGGCGAACCCCGGTCAAAAGTTCATACAGGACGACGCCGAGCGAATAGACGTCGCTGGCGGGGCCGCAGGGTTCGTTTCGTAACTGCTCGGGGCTGGCGTAGCCTGGGGTGAGCAGAGGCGCGGTCCGGGTGATCTCGGGGTCTTCGGCAAGGAGCTTGGCGATCCCAAAATCGACCAGCTTCACGACTCCCTGATTCGTCACGAGGATGTTGGCCGGCTTCAGGTCCCGATGCACAATCCGGTTGTGATGCAGGTA
>JBBRIO010000358.1:0-5908 GCA_038220855.1 Bryobacterales bacterium
CTGTCGAGTCGGGCGCTGCCGCCGCCTACCTGTCCGGCATTAGGATACTGGATGTTCCAGCCTTTCATGTAGGTGATGTTGGCGTTGAGTTCCCAACCGCCGATCAGGAAGTTAGCAACGCTGTTGATGTTATTGGCGAGGCGCTTCCCTTTCCCGAAGGGAAGTTCCCAGACACCGGCCAGGTTGAATTTGCGGGGAATATCGATCTGGTCAGCGGATAGCTTCGCCAGGGGGGAGGCGGAAGGGTCGGCGAGGTTAAAATCCTGAGCATTCAGGAAGCTAACTTGTTCCAGGGTCTTCGCTCCGGTGTAGCTGGCCAGGAAAGTGAGCCCGCCGGAGAAGCGCTTGGTGGCCTTGATTTGGATGGCGTCATAGCGTTGCCGTCCGATGGGCAGGTTAGCGACCGCTAGCGGGCTAAACTGCGGAAACGTGAAGAGCAGATTTTGCCGGGCAATCGTGGTACCGTTCAGGGCGGCGTTGTTCGGAACCAGGCCGCGCATGGGGTTGGGGATCTGTGCGTTGTAGTAAGCGTTGTCGATCGCCCCGGCACCGGTGCGTCGATTGAGTTCGTTCGTCGGAACGAAATTGGCGTTCGAGGCGATGGGCAGTTTGCGCGTTTGATTGCCAACATAAGCCGCTTCAATGAGAACGCCACCGGGGAGTTCGCGTTGGATATCGAACGAATACTGATGAGAGTAAGGCAAGGGCCGCTGCTGCCAATTGACCGTTAGACCCTGACCGATGAAGCTGGCCGCACCGTCACCAGCACCCACCGCACTGAGGAGACGTCCGCCGACCTGGTTGGAGAACGCGTTCGAGAGGTTCACGGCGGGCGTGAGGGTGTCAACCGTCGTCACGGCGTTGGTTCGCTGGCTGAAGCCCTGGTTGACGCCGGTCGCGCTTTGACCAAGGACGTAGAGGCCATAGCCCCCGCGAACGACCATCTTCTCCCCGATGCGGTAAGCAAAACCGGCGCGAGGAGCGAAGTTATTTTTGTCGGGCGCGAAGGACCCACGGGGCGCACCGCCGACATTGGCAAAGCGGACAGCGCCTTTCAAGTTGAGTCCGGCGGCCTGGGCGGCGATGGGGCTGGCGGCGTTGAAGTCCATCGACTGCACCATGCGGTCGTAGCGTTCGGTCATGGGCGATTCGTAGTCCCAGCGGAGACCGAGGTTGAAGGTGAGCCGGTTCGAGACCTTCCAATCGTCCTGGAAGAAGCCGGCGTAAAAGAAGTGTACGTAGGCGGGATCGATGTTGCGATCGACAAACCCGGAGGTGGGATAGCCGAGGAGCATAGTGGCCAGTTCGTGGCCGGAGGTGGCGTCGGCTCGGTTGGAAACTGCCTGGGTCCAATTCTTGCCGAAGGAGTAGGCACCGGAGGCTAGGCCGGGGCTCTGCGAGTTATCGTTGTAGCGGCGCAGTTCGACACCGAACTTCAGGAAGTGGCGACCGATCACCTTATTCATGTTGGGTTGGATCGTGTAAACGTCGTTCGTACCGGCGCTCAAGAGGGTACCGGAGCCGATGGACTGAAACGCCCCGTTCGTGAAATCAAAGCGGGGGAAAGCGAGACGGGTGAATTGAGAGACGAGGTTCGGATCGAAGCCGAGTTGCTTAGGGTCGTAGCCGGCGCCGAAGGAGTTACCCGAAGACTCTTCCCAGCGATTCAGGCCGACGCGGAGGTCGAAGGTGGTGGTGGGGTTGAGGGTCGAAGTCCAGTTGAACCCGATCGTGCGGCCATTGCGGCGGAGGGGGGCGTTGCCGGTAGGTTCCGCCGGGTTGGCATCGCTGACGTTGCGGACAAAGACCAGGCCACGATACTCACTGAAAGGATTTTGCCCGTAACGAAAGTTAGTGTTGTTTTTGGAGTTAACTTGGTAATCGAGGCGACCGGACCACTGGTTGAGGTCGCCGACCCAACGAGACGGGTAGGGATAGTTTTGCACAAAGGCTGGGCCGACCCCTTGCGACGTAGGGGCGGGGAGAAACTTCAGTACGGCAGTGGCGATGGGGCTGATGCGATTGGCGGGGAGACGGTTGCCGGGGAAGGGTTGCCGGGTGCCATCGGCGATGGTGGTAAGCGGATCATACACCAGAACTGGCTGGTTTTGCCCGTTGCGAAGGGTGGAGAAGTCACCCGCGCGCCAGTCCATCGTGGGGACGGTCTGCACGCCTGGATCGGCCGAGCGCTGCCGCATGGCTTCATAGCCGAGGGTCCAGAAGAGTTTGTTCCGGCCATTGAATACCTTGGGAATGAAGATGGGTCCGGAGAGAAAGAAGCCGTAGGCGTTGATATTGTTCGGCGACTTTTTGATGCCGGCGGAGTTGAGCTCAGTCTGGTTAGCGTTCAGTTTATCGTTCTGAAAATATTCGAACAGGTTGCCGTGGAACTGGTTGGAGCCGGACTTGGTGACGATCGTCACGATGCCCCCGCCGGTGCGGCCATACTGGGCATCGTAGGTATTTTGCAGGACCTTAAACTCCTGCACGGCTTCCATGGTGGGGACGTTCATGACCGTGCGGCTGGAGCGGACGTTGGACATGCCGTCCATGAGCACTTCGTTTTCACCGCTGCGACCGCCGTTGACCGAGAAGCCGGTGGTGCCGCCGATATCGAATGAACGCAGGTAGCGCCAGCCGCCAGTTTTGAAAACGCCGGGGGCGGCCCAGGCAATTTGGAACGGGTTGCGGCCTTGGGTGGGGAGGTTCGCAATGAGCTGATTGGCGATGGCGGTATCGCGATTGGCGGTTTCCGTTTGGAGTGGGGAGATGGAGGAATCGACGGTTACCGAATCGGTGACCGCGCCGACTTGGAGCTGGATATCGAGCCGGGCTTTGTCGAGCGTTTGGAGGACGATGTTTTCGCGAACGACGCGGCGGAAGCCATCCCGCGTGATGACGACGGTGTAGGCACCGGGTTCGAGGAGGGGGGTGCTGTAGAGCCCCGACTCGTTACTATTCGAGACGATATTCGTATTCTTGCCGAGATTCGTGACCGTAATCACGGCGGCGGGCACCGGCGCACCGGAGGCATCCGTTATGGTGCCGGAGATGCTGGCACGGACCTCCTGAGCAAACGCGGCGACGGAGAGGGTTAAAAAGAGCAGTGCGAAGCGAAACATGGATATCGGCGATGATACCCCAATTGACTATGGATAGCTAAGGCGGGATAAGAGATCCCGATTGACTGGGGTAGGCGACTCGTAGTGGGTGCCGAGTTCAACGAGGTAGCCGTTGAGTGCGGCAAGTTCGAGCGGCTTGCCGAGAAGTCGGTCCTGGAGCATCGAGGTTCGAGTGCCGGGCGGATAGGAAGCGAGCGTGACAAGTATTTGCTCGGGATCGACTTTAGCACCGGCAGCGGCTGCCAGGGGGAGCGATTCGGTCAGGATTTGTTCGGCCCAAACGCGGTAGCGCGGTTCGCCAAGGATTTCCAGGCCGCGGCCGGCCAGGGCGGTTAGGGGGTTGGAAATGCAGTTATGGAGCATTTTTCGCCAGGCGGCGGAGAGGAAATCGGGATCCTCAAGGAGTTGGATCGGCGTATCGCGAAAGAGCGTCGGCAGCGGGGTGCCCGGGGGAATCGTGAAGTGGGGACGAGGCGGGGGAAAGGCGTGGCGGACGCCGTTTTGGGATTCGATGTAGACGTAGGAAAGGACGGGGATGCCTGGTTGGGCAAGGCCGTTTTGGATGGCGGCGAGTACCGGGGCGTTGACCCGCGCGAGGGCGGCAGGATTATCGTAAGTCTTCGTCGTCAGGAAGGCGAAATCGGCCGGGGGACCAGCATCGAAGTAATGGGGCAACGTGACGGGCGGGAGGCCGTCGACGTGCAGAAGGCCGGGATTTCGACGGACACAGAGATGAACGGCGTGGCCGGCGTTGGCCAGATGGACGGCGAGCCAGGAGCCGAGATTTCCAGCCCCGATAATGGCAATCCGGTAAGGCACGATTTATCAGAATCGCATTTTATTTGACCCGGTTTCCGATTTCTTTTCGCATTTGACGGTCACCATGGGTCTTTCTATTTTTTGCGCCGATAAGGCAGTAGCGGCGAACAATGTATAACAAAGTGGTGCCCTCAGTGTTGCAACCGGTAGTGACGCGGTTGGACGACCTCTTCTTGCGAGAGGTTTATGAACACTTGCACCGATTGGCGCGTTCGTTTTCGCGGAAAGAGCGGACGAACCACACGCTGCAGCCTTCGGCGTTAATTAATGAGGCGTATTTGAGGATGGCGCAGCGGGACGGCATCGCCTGCAACAACCGGGGGCCCTTCCTGCGGTTGGCTGCGCGGACGATGCGGCAAGTGTTGATCGATCATTCGCGGCCACACAATGCCCGCAAGCGCGACCACGCCCAGGGGACTGAACCGTGGACCGAGAGCCAGCCAGGGCTGAACTTGGAGCAGTATCTAACGATCGACAGTGCGCTCCAAAAACTCGAAGAGATCGATCCGCGCCAGGCGGAGATCGTGGAGCTCCGCTTTTTGGGGGGACTGTCGATTGAAGAGACGGCTGCGGCGATGGGGCTGCCCGAGAAGACGGTGAAGCGGGATTGGACGTTTGCGCGGGCGTGGCTTCGCGAGGAGTTGGAGGCGGTGGCGCTGCCGCCGGACGAGCGGCTGGGGCTCGTCTATGCGGCGGAATTGGACCCGGTAGTGATTAAAGAAACGGCTCGACTGCTCGCGCTGGAGGCCAAGCCGGATTCCCCTTTTGACCGCTTGGCCGCACCGATGCAAATGATGGCTCAATCGGCGGCGGACCAGCGGATGTTGCGGGCAGGGCAATTGTTGGCCGGGCGATATCGCATTGTCCGCATGGTGGGAACAGGCGGCATGGGCGAGGTGTGCGAGGCCGAGGATATTGAAGAGGGCGCGCAGATTGCCGTCAAAACAGCACGGGCGTTGTATGCGACCGCTAGCCATGCGGCCTGGCTGCGGCGCGAGGTGGAAGCCGCCCGGCGGGTAAAACACTCGGACGTCTGCCGGGTGTATGGCTTTGTTCAGAACGAAGAGGTCAGTTTCCTAACCATGGAATTTCTGGCTGGAGAGACGCTGGCGGTATTGCTGGAACGAGAAGGGCCTTTTCCAGAACGTCTTCGGGTCGGCGGCACGCCCGGAGTGGTGATCACCGATTTTGGTTTGGCCCGGCAGGCGAGGGCCGAGGTACGGAACACGGCGTCAGCGGCGCTTTCGACGGTGGCGTCGTTTGGCACGCCGGCCTACATGGCGCCCGAGCAGATCGCGGGACAGTCCGTAAATGCAATGGCGGACCAGTATGCTTTCGGCGTCTTGGCTCATGAGATGTTGACCGGTGAACTGCCGTTCGCAGACGAGAGCGCTTTGGCGATCGCAGTGCGGAAGACGAGTCAACAGGCCAAGGCACCCGAGAGCCTGGCACCGGGCGCGCGAAAGAATTGGTCGCGGACAATTCTCCGCTGCCTGGACCCGAACCCGAAGAGTCAGTTTGCCAGCGTCGGGTAGGCTTTACAGGGGCTGGAGACGCGCGGAGGCCCTGAATTTCGCTGGAAGCGGTTGCAACGGTGGCTGAGCCAATACCCGCGGGGGTGGCGGTCGTCGGGGCCCTGCTGGCAGTGGTCTTGATCGGCGTCGGAGTGCGCGCTTGGCCAGGCGGTCTGCTAGGTAGGCAAGGGCCGTGGGAACAGGCCATCTACACGTTGCAAAGCGGGGAGCCAACCGCGGCGCTCCGCCTAATGGAAGATGCCGCCGGGGGGCAACCGCTTGGCCAGATGGAGAAGGCCCAAAGGACGATGGCATGTTGGACCGCCGGGGTTTCCAGCGCAGGCGCGGGAGAGCCTGGGCGAGGTCCATAGTTGGCTGCTGCCCCCCGGCAACCGATTGTTTGTGCGAGCCGTAGAGGCCCACATTCAGGGCGACCCCGCGGCAGCGTTGGCC
>JBBRIO010000359.1:0-5898 GCA_038220855.1 Bryobacterales bacterium
TCATCCCACGGGGGAATCGTCATCAGCCCCATCAGCGTCAGATTTGCCGACCCCCGAATCGCCTCCACCACCGCCGCCAACTCCGCCGCGTCGCACCCGTGCTTGGCCGCTTCGTCCGACAGTTTCACCTCCACCATCACCTCCATCGGCTTTCCCAACTCGTCCAGCCGCCGAGCCAATTTCGGCCCGTCCACCGTCTGCACGACGTCGAACAGCTCCCCCGCTTTTTTCGCCTTGTTCGATTGCAGGTGCCCGATCAGGTGAAACCGGGCCCCCGGCAACTCCGGCAACAGGGGCCGCTTTTTTTCGAACTCCTGCACGTAATTCTCGCCAAATTCGCGCATCCCCAACGTGTAGGCCTCTTCGATCACCGTCGACGCAAACACCTTCGTCACCGCCAGCAGCAACACCTCGCTCTCCGCCCGCCCCGCCTTCGCGCACGCCGCGCTGATCCGCTCTCTCACCCCGTCCCATCGTTCCTGCAAACTATCCGGCATTAACTGAGAGTTTACGCGACTTCACCCAACGTAAGTACAGATGCCCAAGTCCCGCCGCCCCGTCGCCGCTGTCGATAGCGAACATCTCGAAGTAGCCATCAAAGCCTTCGTCAGCCGCTGCCGTCAACCCGTCGTGCAGGAACCCGGCGACGAAGCCTTCCCCCTCCTCCCCGACCGCCACCAATACGGCCTCAGCGCCGGTCGCCTCATGCTCTCCGCCTGGGACGACGTCCGCAATTGGAACCGCCGTATCCTCGCCGTCGCCCATCATCAAACCGGCCGCCTTACCCTCGTCATCGAAAAGTTCGGCGGCCGCCAAGCCGAAGCCTGGATCTTTGACGCCAACCGCCCCGAAGCCCTCCAGTGGGATCGCCAAGGCGACCGTATGATCGTCCGCGAGCAGTTCCGCACCATGCTCCGGCGATCCTTCATCGGCTGGGAACTCGACGATCTCTCCACCGAACGCGACCTCCAACACACCCTCTCCGCCAACTACCCCCGCGCCGTCGTTCGCCAAGGCAAACGCGCCTGGGCCGCCATCCTCGCGCCGCCCGAAGCCCCCCACGCCCTCTCCTTCGGGCTCATCTGGCTCGACTACGTCCGCCGCCGTCGCCAGCCCAAAGTCACTGTCGAAGGCCTCGCCCTCTTCCTCCCCGCCCACGAAACCCAAGCCATCGCTCTCCGCCTCCGCTGGCTCGACCCCGCCAAAGCGCTCTTTACCCTCTTCGCCTACTCCCCCGACGGCCACGCCACCCCGCTCGACGCCGCCGATTGCGGCAACCTCCAAACCAGCCTCGAACGCTGCCAACACTCCATCCTCGCCCTCCCCGACTGGGTCGCCCAACTCGCCGCCTGGCCCAACGTCGAACGCGTCTCCCTCGCCGGCGGTACCGCTAGCTTCCGCGTCTTCGGCCTGGAATTCGCCCGCTGGCGCAATGGCGAACTCCGCGGCGGTATCGATGACAAGCGCGTCCTCCTCCCCACCAACCTCCCCGAACTACGCTCTCTGGTCGCCGAACTCGTTACCCTCCGCGGCGAACACGGCAGCATTCTGAACCAGCGCGGTCCCGAGGCCTGGCTCGAAATGCGCGTCCGCGAATCCATCACCACCCTCGACGCCCGCCTCTGTCCCGAACCCATTTACGGCCAGGTCCCCGCCCTCGCCGGCCTCAACCGCGGCATCGCCGACCTGCTCTCGATCGAACGCTCCGGCCGCCTCGTCGTCCTCGAAATCAAAGCCACCGAAGACATCCATCTGCCGCTCCAAGCCCTCGACTACTGGATGCGTGTCGCTTGGCACGCCGAACGCAACGAGTTCGCCTCCCACGGCTATTTCCCCGGCCACGCCATCTCCGCTGACCGCCCCCGCCTGTTCCTCGTCGCCCCGGCGCTCGAATTCCACCCGACTACCGAAACCATCCTCAGCTTTTTCTCATCTCTAGTTGCAGTGGAGCGCATGGGCGTCGGGTTAGAATGGCGCAAGGAGCTTCGCTTGCTCTTCGGGCTCCACGGCGCAACTCGACCGGCATAACTATGGCCATCACATCCTTTCTCAAAACCGTCGCGACATCCATCAAGAACCTGAACCCTCAGGAAGTGCGAAAGTTGGCCGAGCAGGAAATCAACATCGGCCTAAACGCCACTAGTGAAAACGAGCTCAATCGCATGTGGGCCTTTCTCGCCCCGGATAGCCTTTCCGAAAAGAAGAAAAACGAACTCGTCCGGCTCGTCCACCCTCTCGCACCCCGCCTGCCCTCCATGCCCCCCCTCCCCGCTCACGTCGATCTCGAACTGTGGGAAGAAGGGCTGAACAAGCCGCGCCACGCCTTCACGTTCTATAAGCAAGACCCCGCCCGTACGGTCCGCGAAATCATCGAAAAGCACGATGATTTGGGCCTCGCCCTGGCGCGCCACTTCGTCGCCTTTCGCAAGCCGGTCTCGGAGAAGATCATCAACGCCGTGAGCCAGGAAAACGCGCTCTTCTCCATCGCCACCGCACTGCCCAACATCGTCCCCAGCTTTCTCTCGCTACCCTTCGCCATCAGCGAATTCGCCAGCGATACCGCCTTCATCACCGCCAACCAACTCCGGATGGCCTTCATGCTCGCCGGGGCCAACGACCGTTCCATCGGCTACCGCGAACAGAAAACGCAGGTCGCCTCCGTCATCGCCGGAGCCTTCGGCTGGCGGGCGATCGCCAGAGAGCTAGTTAGCAAAATCCCCTTCGGTGCCGGCGTCGTCAGCAAGGCCACCGTCGCCTACGCCGGCACTTGGCTGGTCGGCCGGGGCCTGCAGAAGCTCTACAGCTTCGGCGGCCAACTCTCGCGCGACGAACGGCATCACGTCTACGACGAAGGCTTGGCCAAAGGGAAATCCGTCGTCGCCGGCCTCATGCAGCGGTTCAAGAAAACCGCCTAGCCACACTAGTCTTATGGTCACCGTTGAAATCTTCGAAGACTTAGAATGCCCCGATTGTGCGAGTCTGCAACACCTGCTTGACGACCACCTCATTCCGGCGCTCGGCGACACCGTCACGTTTGTCCGGCGGGACTTCCCTCTTCTCAAGCACCCCGGTGCCCGGCGCCTCGCTGACGAAGCGCAGTTCCTTAGGCTCACCGAAGGCGTCGAGGCCGAACTGGAGTGGCGTCGCCGCTGCCTCTTCTCCCTCGGCCAGGTCCATCCTCCCGTCGCCGATCGCGACTCCGCCGGGGTCGACGCCGACCTCCTCGAAGCCCACTCGCGAGGCGTCGCCAAAACGCCCACCGTCTTCGTCGGCAACCACGTCCTGATCGAAAAATTCACCGCCGACGAACTCATTCGTGTTATCCAAGACAATGAATGAATAGACCCGTCGCCATCATCACCGGTGCCAGCCGAGGTATCGGCCGCGGCATCGCCACCGAACTCGCCCGATCGCATTCCCTCGTCGCCACCTACCGCGGTCGCCTCGACGCCGCCGAATCCCTCCGCGCCGAAACCGGTGCCGAAATCATTCAATGCGACATCGGCAACGGCGAAGACCGCGCCCGCCTGCTCGCCTTCACCCGCGAGAAATTCGGCCGCCTCGACCTCCTCGTTAACAACGCCGGCATGGCCCCCCGTGTCCGCGCCGACATGCTGGCCGCTACCGAAGAGAGCTTCGACGAACTCATCAACACCAACCTGAAGGGCCCCCACTTTCTCACCCAGGCCGCCGCGAACTGGATGGCCGAACAACGCGATGGCCGCATCATTTTCGTTACCTCCATCTCGGCCTATGCCGCCTCGGTCAACCGAGCCGACTACTGCATCTCCAAGGCCGGCCTCGCCATGTCCGTCTCGCTCTACGCCAATCGCCTGGCCGAAAAGGGCATCAAAGTCTTCGAAATCCGGCCCGGCATCATCCGCACCGACATGATCTCCGCCGTCGAATCCGTCTACGAAGAAAAAATCGCCAACGGCCTCCTGCCCCAACGCCGCATGGGCGACACCTCCGACATCGCCAAAGCCGTCCGCGGCATCGCCGATGGCCTCCTCGACTACTCCACCGGCCAAGTCCTCAACGTCGACGGCGGCTTCCATCTCCGCAGCCTTTAACGGCTCGCCCGCTCCTTAGCCAGTTTTTCTTTAAACTGCTTCTCGGAACTCTCGACCGCCGTCGTATACCCTTCCGGATCAACAAACGACCTCTTGGCGTACTTCGCCTCCAGCCCATACTGCGACCCGTGCCCCGCCACCCACAGCGTCGGGTGCAACTGCTTCAGCTTCCCGAACGTCGCCTCGTAATCCTCGACGATGTTTGGGTACGCCTTGTTTCCCATCAGCTTGATCACCACCGACGGAAGATTCACAATCAGCACCCCGTTCACCGTATACCCCGCCGCCCCTCGCGTGTGCCCCGGAAGCGAGATCACCTTCACCTCCGTCCCTCCCAATTTCACGGTGTCCCCGTCCTTCAGCCGCCGATCCACCTTCACCGGCGCATAGCTGAAGTCCTGATCGGCGAAGGCAAAAAACAAGGGGTCGTTCTTTCCACCGGCTTCGAGATACCCCGCATCGCCTTCGGTCGCGTAAACTTTCGCCCCTGAAAGTTTCTGCACCGCCGCGAACGCCGCCACATGGTCGTAGTGCGCCTGCATCGTCAGCAGAATCTTCACGTCCTTCAAGTCAAAGCCCAACTTCTTCGCGCTCGCCTGCATCAGCGACAACGAATCGGCCAAACCCGAATTGATCAGAATATGACCCTGCGGCGTCGTGATCAGGTAACACGCTAAATCCTTCGTACCAACGTAGTGCAAGTTCCCGGCGATCGTGTGCGCCGGGAAAGGGGCCGTCCAATCGGGGTTCTGAGCGGGGAGCCGCAGGGCGGCAAGCAGGAGCAAAAGGGTAAGACGCATAAGCTATATGGTATAAAAGTGCATTCATGGAAAAGAGCCCGAGTAAAAGTTTTTACGGCTGGTGGATCTCCATCGCCGCCTTCTTCACCTTCGGTTTAGCAGTCGGCATTCCCTATTACGGAATGCCCTTCTACTACGACTATTACGAGAAGGCGTTCGGCTGGGCTCGGCCGGACATCACTCTCGGCTTCCCCATCGCCGCCACGCTGACCCTCTGGGTCGGTCCGGTCTTCATGCACCGCTTCAGCCCGCGCAAGCTCATGATTGTCGGCACCGGGCTCACCGCCCTCTCCTTCATCGGCTTCGGCACGATGGGCGGAAACATCTACGTTTACTGGGCTTACTGGCTCCTTTACATGGTCGGCTACCTCTTCTCCGGCCCCATCCCGCACCAAGTCATCATCTCCCAATGGTTTAAGAAGAGCCGCGGCAAAGCCATGGCCGCCACCTATCTCGGCGTCGGCATCTTCGGTGCCATCTCGGCCAAGTTCATCGCCAAGCCGCTCGTCACCGCCTTCGGCTTCCAAACCGCGCTCATCATCACCGGCCTCATCCTGCTTCTCGTTTGGCCCATCGCCGGTTTCATCATGCGCGACAAACCTTCCGATATGGGTCAGACCCCGGACGGGGAACCCATCGCCATCAACGACAAACCCGAACCGCCCCGCGGCTTCGCGGAACTTCTCCGCTCCCGCTCGTTCTGGCTGCTCATGGTCGGAAGTTTGTGCTCCATCGGCTCCATTGGCTCCATCAATCAACATATGAAGTTCGTCTTCAAGGAACAGGGCTTCACCAATCAAGCGACCCTCGACGCTCTCTTTGCCGACGCCCTCTTCTGCATCATGATCTCCTCCACCGCCGGCCGCATCGTCATGGGCATCCTCGCTGACAAGTTCTCGAAAAAGTGGGTCATGGTTGCCACCTACATGCTCGTCGCCAGCACCATCCCCCTGCTTCTGCTCGCCACCCCGGAGAACCCCACTTACGTCTACGTCTTCGCCATCCTCTTCGGCTTCGGCATGGGT